>NZ_JAFLQW010000313.1 GCF_017313335.1 Phormidium pseudopriestleyi FRX01
CAAGGGGAGGGGACCGGAAGTGAGCTGAAATTTGAGGCAAATCACTATGAGCGTAAAAAACCTACTTTTGTAAGGGATAGGGGGGATGAGCAGTGCCCACCCTACAATGGCTCCAGTTTGTCATTGATATGCTCCTGCCGATCGCCTTCTATAAAGTGAGAATCACTAATGCCGATCGCTCATTAGGCGATGGAGGAGCATCGGCGCAATATCAGTAATCGGTAAAATATAGCGGGCCGCACTTAAGGCGATCGCCTCTTTAGGCATTCCAAACACCACACAACTGTCCTCATTTTGGGCGATCGTCATCCCCCCCTGCTTAAACAGTTCCAACATCCCATCAGCCCCATCTCGACCCATCCCCGTCAGCAAAATTCCCAACGCCGCACGCCGATAAAACTTCGCCACCGCATTAAACGTCACCGTCACCGAAGGGCGATGTCCCGAAACTGGACTGGCACTCGAATACAGAAACCGACCCAGACCATCAAACTCTAAATGTTTTTGTTCCGGGGGAAAATAAATAATTCCCGGTTCGGGTCTTTCTCCGGCAGGAGCAATTTTCACCGGCAACTGACATTCCGAACCCAACCAATCCACCAACCCCTTTAAAAATCCCTCACTAATGTGCTGCACACAAATCACCGGCACCGGAAACTTCCGAGGCAGTTGAGACAAAATCGTATGTAACGCTTGGGGTCCTCCCGTGGAAGCCCCGATCGCCACAATTTTCACCCCGCGAAATGCCACCGCCGCCGTCGCCTCATCCGGACTCGGACGGGGAGTAGAAACAACAGGAGAAGGGCTGTAAAACGAGGGCATTTTAACCCGTTGAATCACCGGATCTACCCGCTTCTGTTCAGGGATGAGGATTTTTCCAGTATTTCCAGGAGGGACAACCCCAGGGGATGATCTCAGGGTCTCCGGATGTCCTGCACCCCGACGATGCAACGTAAACACCGTCACCCCAGATAACACCTTAATCTTAGAAATCAACTCATGACGAATCGCCTCAAAATCCCCCATCACCCCCTGACGAGGTTTCGGAAACACATCCACCGCCCCTGCCTTAAGCAGATTAAATACAGTGTGAGTATCCTCCGCCTGTACCGAAGAACTGATCACCAAAATAGGGCATGGGAACTTTGCCATCACCTCTTTAGTAAACTCCAACCCATCCATTTTGGGCATATTTAGGTCAGTACAAATCACATGGGGATGAACCTTGGGAATCAACTCCAACCCGTCAATCCCTGTCCTTGCCGTCCCCACAATTTCAATCTCGGGAGTTGATCCCAGTAAACGCTTAAAAATCATCAACGCCACTGGAGAATCCTCCACCAACAAAACTCGAATCGGCTTCTTGTTCATACTTTACTCTGGCTGCTTCTTACCCTTCAAACCATCACCCGACCCGGTTCAGTTAGGCATCTGGAACTCCCTACTATTTTCACTAAATCAGCCGTTTGAGCGTTTCTAATAACACCTGTTGATTGAAACTGCTTTTGGGAATGTAGGAATTAGCCCCGGCTTCGGCACCTCGGCGTTTATCATCATCACTGGCTAGGGAGGTCACCAGAATAATTGGCAATTCAGAATATTCCTTATGCTGACGAATTTTAGTGACTAGCCCTAAACCGTCCAAATTGGGCATTTGGACATCGGAGATCACCGCATCAAAGTCGCGAGTTCTAAGTTTATTGTATCCATCCAAACCATCCACAGCGGTGACTACCTCATATCCAGCATTTTCCAGAATGCGTTTTTCTTGGGTGCGAGTGGCGATCGAGTCTTCCACGAGCAACACTAATAATTTGCGATCGCCCTCAGGCTGCGGTTTCGAGGGAACAATGGATTTTCCAGGCTTTCGCACGGACTTGAGCAAGTCATGAGGGTTTAACACCATACAAACTTCCCCCGTTCCCAAAATCGTTGCGCCCGCCACATTCCGGACCCGTTTGAGCAGTTTGCTTTGGGGTTTGAGCACCACATCTTGCTCATCCACCAAGGCATCCACCAGGAGTCCGAGGCGTTCTTCGCCCACTTGCAGAATAATGCAAGGCAGACTGGAATTATTCATGCTTTTTGAGGAATTGAGAATGCCTCTCGGGGGCAGTTCCAGCAAATCGGCGAGTTTGACCACGGAAACGGGTTGTCCCTCTAAAACAATCGTTTCCCGTCCTTCTAAGGCAAAAATATCGCTCTCCGGGACCAATCGAGCCAGTTGCACAAACTCCACCGGCAGGGCGTAGGCAATGCCTTCCACTTCGACTAACAGAACATGAGCGGTGGCGAGGGTGGTCCCCAGAGATAAGCGCAGGGTGGTGCCCATTCCCGGGGTCGATTCAATGTGAATACTGCCTTTGAGTCGTTCGACGTTGGTGCGAACCACATCCAGTCCTACACCGCGTCCAGACACCTCGGTGACAAAGGTCCGGGTGGAGAATCCCGGGGTGAAAATTAGGCTATGGATTTGGTGGGGGGTCATGGCGGCGAGTTCTTCTTCTCGGCAGATTCCCCGCTTGAGGGCAGTTTGTTTGATTTTTTCAAAGTCGAGTCCGCGCCCATCATCGCGGATTTCGATGACGATGTTGTTAGCGGTTTGGTAGCCTTTGAGGATAATGGTGGCTTTGGGGGGTTTGTCTCGTTGTTGCCGATCGCCCGGGGTTTCGATGCCGTGGTCGATCGCATTGCGGATGATATGCATCAAGGGGTCTTTCATCTCTTCCAGGATGCGCTTGTCGGCACGGGTGTCTCCCCCTTCAATCACCAGTTCCACTTGCTTGCCTTCTTGTTTGGCTAAATCCCGCACCATCCGAGGAAACAGGGTAAAGATGGTGGATAATGGAAGCAGGCGCAAGGTGCGGATGCCTTCTTCCAGTTCATCGGCAATAGTATCGAGGCGGGCGTTATCTTCATAAACTGAATTTCTGAGGCGGTTGACAATTTGGCCGAGGCGTTCGAGTCGGTCTTCTGTGCGATGATGAAAGCTTTGCAATCGGTCTAAGGATCCATTGCGGTTGCCCCGCATGACTTCTTCTAAGGCAAAGCGATTGACAAAGCTATCGCGACTCCATTCTTCCCAGAGGGTGACAATTTCTTCCACTTCCGAGAGGCGATGTGCGATCCGGATTTTGCTGACGGTGAGTTCCCCGGTTTGGGTCATCAGACTATCCAGATTGCGGGTTTCCACCCGAATGGTATCGATCCGGTAGTTGCTACTGCTGGTTTGCACGGGGGTGACGGGGACGACGGGAAGGACTGGGGTTTTAGCAGGGCCCGACTCTCGGCCTCGATCGCCGGCTGAGGGGGGTGCGCTACTGCCGAGGGGTTTAGAGATCTCCGCAATGGGAGGTTTTTGAGCTAAATTATGTCCATTGACCGTCGCGCTGACTTTGCCAAGGGAACGGGTGGGGAGTTCTATGGAGGGGATGAGCTCTACCATTTCGGGGCTGGCTGACTCTGGGGCTGACTCCTGGTCTAGGTCGCTCTGTTCTTCGGCTTCCTGGTCGGTTTCTGTCCCTGCTGTTTCCGTTACAGCCTCTACCGGGTCTAAGGTCTCTTGGGGACTGTCTCTCTGTTGAGGGGGGAGCTTTTCTCTGGGGGGAGACTTTTGGGTTTCCTGGGGTTCTGTTGGTGCGTTTTTAGGTTCGCTCTCCTTGGTGTCCGAGGCCGCGCCCATCAAATAGGCGAGGACGTAAAAGGTATTGACTCCGGCATCTTCGCCGGTGACGGATTCATGAACCAGTTTGGAGATCGCATCTAAGCCATGATAAAGGCGATCGCACAATTCTGAGGTTAAGGGGGTTTCTTTCCGCTTAACCGTTCCCAGCAGATGTTCCCACTGATGTGCCAGGGTCGCAATATCTTTCACCCCCAACATTCCCGCATCTCCTTTCAGACTATGGGCTTCTCGCATCAATTCTTCGAGTTTCCCAAAGTCATCTGGCTGCTGTTCTAGGTGCAATAACCCTTCGTTGAGTTTCTGCAGGTGTTCTTCACTGGCTACTTTGAATGTAACTCTGAGTTCTTCATCGTCGATCATCATGCTTTTAGTTCCTCCGAAGTCAGATTTAGGGATTTCTGGGGAGAATTTCCCCTACCTTGAAGATTCCCTTTTTTTACTCAAATTTACCCCGGTTCTGCTCGGCCTGCTTCCGTGCGTGATCGACTTTGTTTTGGACGAGTTTAAGTCTTTAAATCCAGGCCCAAAACTCTCCAGATTTATTCGAGTTTTCATAAGCTCATTTGCGGTTTTGGCAAATTCCTAAAGGCCAATCTTTTGGGGGGTGAAATAGGCAATATTTTTACTGATGTCATCCCCGGGTTTTTTCCTGAACTGCGGGTGAACAGCAAGGTTCACCTGATTGTTTTCACCCTGATTTTTTGGTAAGTTAACTGCTTGTTGAGGAGAGACCTCCATTGAGGAGCAGTCAAGAGCCAAAACCCCGAGGCGATCGCCGGCTGGATTCCTCAACCGCTTGCTCGATGAATAGTCGCCGATTCAGACGGGAAACCCAACCCACAGGAGTTTTCCATCCCTGAATCTAGGGAGAGTGGGGCCCAATTCCCTCACGTTCCGCCTCTTTTTTAGGCCCCAGTCTGGGCCCGGGGACTGTCTCTACCTCTGGGCCTAATCGAAACGCCTGCGATATTTTGGCCTCTTACAATTTTCGCATAATTTGCGGACAAAGGCAAGGGAAAGCACCGCCGATGAATGCCTGATTTCCGCCTGGATAAATAGATGCAGGATAATTCAGCCGAAATTTTAAGAGGCCTACCTGACGGGTTCCCCTGAGATCTCCCTAGGAGAGAACGGCCCCAGACTGGTGAATCCCCCAGAACTAGAATAGAATGCTCAGACCATTTCTTTGAGGTCGAGGGCGGCTTGATTGAGTTTTTCAGTCCCAATTTTGGCCTGAGAAATGCTGTTAACGGTTTCTCCGGCAATTCTATTCAGAGCATTCATCGCTTCAAAAACCTGCTGAATGGCGATCGCCTGCTGTTGGGCAGTTAATGAAATTTGTTGGGTATTATTAACAATTTCATCAATCGCTTCCACCACTACTTCTACCGTTTTTGTCCCTTCTTCGGTCACCTGAACAGTCATGGAAGTTGCTGATTGAATTTCTTTAACCAGAGAATTAATGCGATCGGCACAGCGGCCACTGTGGTCAGCCAATTTGCGAATTTCGGTGGCAACGACTCCAAATCCTTTCCCCGCTTCACCGGCCCGAACAGCTTCCACCGACGCATTGAGCGCTAACATATTAGTCTGATTGGCGATATTGCTTACGTTACTGGCAATTCCATCAATTTGAGACAGTTGCTGGGTGAGTTGTTCGATGCGTTTGGCAATCTGATGGACGGCTTCTTTTAAGCTGGTATTTTGTTGTCGGATATGGCGATCGCGCGACTTGCTCATGGAGTGGCTGGGACCATATCCATAGGACGGATGCACCGGCATTTCATGATGGTTGGAGGAATCCACTAAGTTTAAGACCAAAATCGCACTAGCCACAGCAGCTTCAGCTTGTTCAGCAGTGGCTTTGGAAGATGAATTTAACTCCTCCATAGAGGTCGTCGTTTGGTTGACGGATGTTGCTTGGGCGTTCGTGGACGTTTCCTGGTGAGCGAAGGTGGCGGCAAATTCAGTCGATGAGGTCGCCACTTCATGAATGGCACGTTCGATGCGATCGCGGATGCTAGAGGCTAGTTTTGCACCAATGGCGATCGTCACCAAACCGACGATCGCACCTCCCCACCCGGCAATGGCAATGGACCAGTGTAACGCTTCCCGAGCTTCTACTTTTTTAACCGCTAAGGTATCCCGTTCTTGTTGAACAAAGGCATTATAAAGCGACTCCATCTCCCGGACAATATTGCTACTCTTGTCGGTGGAAAATAAGGCCACAGCTTCCTCCATGCGATTGGATTGTGCCAGTTGGAGCATTTGCAGATCAACTTGTCGCAGTTGAGTTCCCAACTGAGTGTAATCCTCAAACCGCTGGCGTTGTACGGGGTCCTCCAGTTGAGCAATTTTTGGCTCTAAGCTATTAATCAGCCGACTATAGGACTCGCTACCTGTCTCAAATCCTTGACGATGGCGATCTCTGGCATTCACCAAATATCCTCGGGTTGACCGTTCCATGCGAATCGCGTGCAGGGTGGCTCCGGCCAAATGATCAATCACTTCTGAAGAAAACCAGATCTGTTCGTCGAGTTGCTCGACTTTTCTAACGGTTGAAACAATCTGGGTAGCGAGTACACCCGACACGAACAATGGGATAATAATGCATGCGAGAATTCGTCCCCTCAGTTTTAAGCTGTCCAACATAATCAGATGATGACTCCTTAAATTTGACCTCAATCCACCGATTTAAACCGGGTTTATTGCAGCCCTGAGTGGCTTACCTCAATTATGATGAAATTTCCCAAAGGGAGGTGCGTAAACTCAGAATATATGGATTCTGATGATTGACTATAGCGGTTCGGTGGACTCATTCGCGTACAGACATTTAAAGGAGTGCGTAAAGCCTGAGCCCGGGCTTCGCTGTGCGGCGTAGCCTGTACGCGCGAACCCAAACATCTTGCTCGCTCTTGACTATAGCGAAGCTCGATGCTCGCACTCCTAAGATGTACGCGAATAACGGTGGGAACCGCTATATATTAGTGTGTCTAAATCATGAAAGGCAGTAGGATGGAGGAGTGGGTTTATCTTGCTCCCTTATCGGAAGTAGGGAGCAAGATAAACCTACTCCGAGAGGGATTCTCTCCCCTAAATTTCCCGTTGTAACTTCAGTGCGACGAGGCTGAGTTGTTGAATACTGATTTTGGTTTGGGCGATCCCGCTGGCGTTTTCTTGGGCGCTTAGAGTCAGACTGTTCATGGCATCCAGGGTTTGTTGGATCGCCAAGGCTTGTTGTTTGGCACTCAGGGAGATTTGTTGGGCGTTGACTGCGATGTGATTGACGGCAGAAACCACGCTTTCTACGCTGCGAGTTCCGTCTTTGGTGATCATCACGGCTGAATTGGTCGCCCGTTCAATATCGTTGACTAAATCGCTAATTTTCTCGGCGGATTGTTTGCTGCGATCGGCCAATTTCCGAATTTCCGAAGCCACAACGCCAAAGCCTTTGCCTTGCTCTCCCGCCCGGACCGCTTCTACGGCAGCATTGAGTGCTAACATATTGGTTTGATTGGCGATATCACTGACTAACCCGGCAATTTTGTCAATCTGATTAACTTGCTCGCTCAGATGTAAAATTTGATTGGCAATTTGTTGGACTTGAACGGTGGTGGCTTCGGCACGTTCTGAGGACTCTTGAGAGGAGAGGCTCAGTTGTTCCATTGTGCTGCTGGTTTCATTAACTGCACTGGCTTGTTGGTTGGCAAAGCGCTCTTGTTCTTCGGTCATCGCGGCGATTTCTGTGGAGGAGGAGGCGATGGTGTTGGTGGTTTCGCTGAGGGTGTCGGTAATCCGGTTGGCGATCGCCCATCCTAATCCCCAGGCAACGATCGCCGTGATTGCGGTACTCAATAATACCAAGACACCAAATAAGTTGAGGACATCATTGGTGCGATCGCTTTTTTCCTTCTGAAGCTCATCTTCCCGTTGGTTGAACTGTGCCAGTAGGGTTTTTAGCTCCAGATTCAATTGTTCTCGTTCCGGAGCCATATAAGCTTGGATCGCGTCTGGCACTCGGTTTTGTTGGACTAGATTAATC
>NZ_JAFLQW010000188.1 GCF_017313335.1 Phormidium pseudopriestleyi FRX01
GCGGTTGCCAGAGACTCGGCTTTTTCTTTTAAATGAAATTCTTGCTTGGTGAGTTGTTCGTTCGCTTGGGAGAGTTCATGAGTCCGTTCGATGACTCTATATTCTAGTTCTGCTTTGGCTTGTTTTAAGCCCTCTAAAGCGTGACGGCGTTCTTGGAGTACGGCAATTAGAACCAGGGTGGTGACTGAGATGACGCCAATAAAGGATTCTAAGAAGAGGAGAGAGGCGTTGAGATTCTCTTGGACAAAGGAACTGCGATTGAGAATGGTTCCGGCGATCGCCATCAATCCCGTCAAGGCGATCGCTAAAGTGGTCCAGCGTTCCGAAAACCGAAATGCCGCCCACCCCAATAACGGAATCATTAAATATTCCACGGGATACCCATACCAAAAGGCTAAACTAACCACCCCATCAAAGAGTAAAAACCAGCTAAAACTTTCCAGACGTAGAGACTTCAATTCTTGATCCACAATTTTTCCAAAGTGAGAGGAAATTGGAGTCCCCTTTCTCTGTTGCCAACTCTGGCTTAAAAAGTAATGCCAAGTCAACAAAACTGGGGTAAAAATCAGCACACCAGTCAGATTAGACACCCACCAAGTCACCCAGGACTGTCCAAAATTCGACCAATTAATCCATTGCGCTACACAGAGGGCGAGAATGCCCACGGTGGCACTTATAATTTGAGAGGCGATCGCCCCACAACAGACAAAAATAAATACTTCATTCGCCCGATGAAACGGATAGCGGGTGTGAGTTAAGCGTCGAATTAAACCAGCCCCCCATATAGGAGTCAGGGTATTTCCCACCGCAGTCACTGCCGCGATTGCCAGACTGACAGGGGTGGGATTCAGCAACACTGAAATGCCAAAGGAACCCAAAGCAATACCGGGCCAAATCTGGTTTCCCCAAATCAGAACTGCCCCCAAACCCACCCCTGCCGGAATCCACACTGCTGTAACATCACCGGGGAGGACGGCTAACTTGAGTCCGAGGATGCCCAAAACACAGTAAAAAAGGGCGATCGCAGCGATTAATAGGACATTTTGCCGGAACTGAACTTGGCCTAGTCTTCTTTTCATCTGACACTCCGTAGGTGACTTCTATTCTCAAAAACTCATGACTTAACGCCTATCTTATCGACAATTTCCAAAATAGCAACTTGGGAAATAGCCTGAATTGTTCCCTGATTTTCAGGAGTGGTTTTTGAGATTATTTCAGAAGTAACATTTTCATCAAGTCAGCAAAAAAAACTCTTAAATTGAAACTTTGCAGATTAAACATTACCTCAGTCAGGCTATGGGAGGACTGGGCTGCATTCCTTCTCCCAAATTAACTTAACAGGCGCACAAGAAATAAAGATTATACTTATTTTACAGTTAAGGCAATGATGATATAAGTCATCGATAATCGCCACTTTGTATCAGACGGAGTTAAATTTAAGGTGGGGAACCCTTGATTTAAGATTGAAGAACATTCTTCCCTCTTCTTTCAACGGCGGGTGACATCAATAATCAAATTACTATAAAAACTGAACTCTCAAGTGACGCGCAACAGGTCATCATTCGGATTAAAAACAATGGGGTGGGGATGAGTGAAGCGTTGCAGTCCAAAATTTTTGAGCATTTATTTACGACCAAAGACGTGGGGAAAGGGACCGGATTAGGATTGGCGATCGCCCGCCAGATTATCCTAGAAAAACACTCCGGGTCCCTAGAAGTCCATTCAACTTTAGGCCAAGGAACAGAATTTTAAATTATAATTCCCTTCCAGCCAAAACCTAGCTCATCTGAGGACTGAATCTAGGAAATAACTGTCACTGAAAACTCTGACAAACGCTAGAATGCTCAAAATAAAACCTGAAATTAACTCTCTTCTAAATCTGACTCAACCTTCACTTCTTCCAGTGCAAAATCGACTCTATCATACAAATCAGCCAATGACAGGGAGAATTCAAAGGATTGTAACGAGACCGTTGCTTCTAAGCCATCATACTCGCGAAATAACCAAGCCTGACCGTCAGTTTTGGTGTAATGTTCCACATGGGCGGTGTATTGGTCTATCAACAAATACTCCCTAAAACTGTCAATACTCCGATAGGCCGCAAATTTCCCATCTTTATCGTAACTGCGAGTAGACTGGGATAACACTTCGGCAATGACAATCGCATTGGTAACCGTATCTTTGCGCCCTTCCTGCAATTCTACCGGCTGACCCACAACCATCACATCAGGATAAGTATAAATTCGCCGGTCCGGAATCCATAGCCGTTGAGCAGCGATAAAAACCCGATAGGGTTGGCGTCGCAAGGCAAAATTTAAGGACCCCGCTAAATTCAATGTAATTTGATTGTGATTGGGAGTACCACCGGGCATCAGAACAAGTGCTCCATTACGATATTCATGACGGTCCTGGGAGGCAATTTCTTGGGCTAAATATTCATCAACCGTATAGGTGCGTTGGCTGAGGGTAGAAGTCATAGCAACTCGCAGGTTAGGTTTGGTTTAATTATATCCCAAATTTAGGGGGATTTTGTCCGGTTAAGTCCAGGCAGGAGTGGGAGCATCTTGCTCCCTTATAGTAGCAGGGAGCAAGATGCTCCCACTCCTTAATTAATTGTAGGGTCAGAATGATTTAGCGTTGCTATACAGGTCTCCAAAAACCCACAGTTTCAAGGCTCCATCTACCGCCACTAAGCCTGCCTGTGCGGGCTAAACCCTAAAAAAACAGACTCTAAAAATTAGGGAGAAAGTCTATTTTTGACGTGATATAGCAGCGCCTTTATCAGTTGTGGAATGCCCTCACCCCCAACCCCTCTCCCCCTTTGGGAGAGGGGAGCTGAAAATGTCATAAATCATATAGGATTGCTATAGTGTCAACATGATCCCGTGATTAAAAAAGGGCGCGTTATCTAATTGGCAACGCACCCTTAATTTACGGTTTAACTCTTTTTTTTCGCTGTGGAAGTTGTGGATTTCTTCTTCGTTGTCCCGGTTTTTGACTTGCTACTACTGGTTTTGGATTTGCTACTACTCTTACTCTTAGAAGTGGCTGCTTTCGCTGCCAGCACTTCAACAGCTTGTGCCAAGGTGACATTTTCTACGGTTGTGCCGGAGGGTACGGAGGCATTGGTTTTCCCATGTTTGACGCAGGGTCCGTAGGGACCATCGTAAACATTTACGGGTTCGTCATCTGCCGGATGTTTGCCGAGTTCCCGGAGTGGTTCTTTGGCTTTGCTGTTATCGACTCTATCATACAAATCAGCCAATGACAGGGAGAATTCAAAGGATTGTAACGAGACCATTGGTTCTAAGCCATCATACTCGCGGAACAACCAAGCCTGACCGTCAGTTTTGGTGTAATGTTCCACATGGGCGGTGTATTGGTCTATCAACAAATACTCCCTAAAACTGTCAATACTCCGATAGGCTGCAAATTTCCCATCTTTATCGTAACTGCGAGTAGACTGGGATAACACTTCGGCAATGACAATCGCATTGGTAACCGTATCTTTGCGGCCTTCTTGCAATTTTACCGGCTGACCCACAACCATCACATCAGGATAAGTATAAATTCGCCGGTCCGGAATCCATAGCCGTTGATCAGCGATAAAGACATCTAAGGGTTGACGTTTGAGTCCAAAATTAAGAAATGCGAACAAATTACCAGCTATCCGGTTATGATTGGGAGTACCACCGGGCATCAGAAGAATTTCTCCATTACGATATTCATGACGGTCCTGGGAGGCAATTTCTTGGGTTAAATATTCATCAACCGTATAGGTGCGTTGGCTGAGGGTAGAAGTCATAGCAACTCGCAGGTTAGGTTTGGTTTAATTATATCCCAAATTTAGGTGGATTTTGTCCGTTTAAGTCCAGGCAGGAGTGGGAACATCTTGCTCCCTTATATAGCAGCGCCTTTATCCGTTGTGGAATGCCCTCACCCCCAACATAAGGCGGCCCAAAGGGGGAGAGGGGAGCTATATATGTCATAAATCATTTAGGATTGCTATGGTAGTAGGGAGCAAGATGCTCCCACTCCTTAATTAATTGTAGGGTCAGAATGATTTAGCGTTGCTATACAGGTCTCCAAAACCTCACCGTTTCAAGGCTCCATCTACCGCCACTAAGCCTGCCTGTGCGGGCTAAACCCTAAAAAAACAGACTCTAAAAATTAGGGAGAAAGTCTATTTTTGACGTGATATAGCAGCGCCTTTATCAGTTGTGGAATGCCCTCTCCCCCAACCCCCTTCGACCCTTCGACCCTTCGACCCTTCGACCCCCTTCGACCCCCTTCGACCCCCTTCGACCCCCTTCGACTGGCTCAGGGCTCAGGACAGGCTTCGACTGGCTCAGGGCTCAGGACAGGCTTCGACTGGCTCAGGGCTCAGGGCTCAGGGCTCAGGGCTCAGGGCTCAGGGCTCAGGACAGGCCTCTCCCAAAGGGGGAGAGGGGATCTGAAAATGTCATAAATCATATATAGCGACCCTAAATCAGTTGTGGAATGCCCTCTCCCCCAACCCCCTTCGACCCTTCGACCCTTCGACCCTTCGACCCTTCGACCCTTCGACCCTTCGACCCTTCGACCCTTCGAC
>NZ_JAFLQW010000366.1 GCF_017313335.1 Phormidium pseudopriestleyi FRX01
AAGGGGGGCTAGGGGGGATCGAATAGACGTACCTCATGAATGTGAAAATTGCTATAGATCTAAATCCAGACAAGTACCTGGGCTGACTCTAGATCAGGAATATAAATCCATGAAAAAAATTCCCAAACTTATCCAATGGCTCCCGGCGGTACTGCTGGCAATCTTGATAAATTTAATCGGCCCAAATCCGGCTTTTGCTCTCAGTCCTCACCTGGAATTTGAGCAGCTAACGATTGAACAAGGGCTGTCTGCTAGTACCGTCTTTTCTATTCTCCAAGACCCAGAAGGATTTATGTGGTTTGCCACACCCGATGGCCTCAATAAATACGATGGATATGATTTTAAAATTTATAAAAATGACCCCTCAGATATTTATTCTATATCGGATAATTTTGTAACAACACTTTATGAAAAGGGGGAGGGAATATGGGTGGGTACAAATGATGGAGGATTGAATTATTTTAATAAAGTTACCGAACAATTTACCCGCTATAAAAACAATCCGAGTAATCCTCAAAGTCTCAGTAATAATCATATTTTGTCCATTCATGAAGATAAAAACCAAGTCCTGTGGGTGGGAACGGAAGATGGATTCAACCAATTTAACCCCCAAACTGGAGACTTTATCCGCTATAAAAATGACCCCAACAATCTGGATAGCTTAATTCGAAATAGTGTCACGGCTATTTATGAAAATCAATGGGGAGAGCTTTGGTTAGGAACGAAAGGAGGATTGGAGAAATTTGACCGCAATACTCAGAAGTTTATCCATTACCAACATCATCCCGATGACCCCAAAAGTTTAAGTGATAATTCCATTAGTTCGATTATAGAAGACAGGGAAGGGAACCTCTGGATTAGTACCTTGGGTGGTGGCGTTAATAAATTTAACCGCGACACAGAAGAATTTACCCGCTACATGAATGACCCCAACAATCCCCACAGTATCAGCAGCAATACCGTGAGCCAAATATATCAAGATGAAACGGGTCTAATCTGGATGGGTACAGGGAGTTGGCTGGGAAGTTCTGGCGGCAATGGACTCAATCTCTTTAATCCAAACACGGAGGAATTTACAACCTACACCCCAAACCCGGGCAATCCCCACAGCTTGAGTGATAGTGCTGTGTTTTCCATCTATGAAGATCGGTCCGGCATCTTGTGGTTTGGAACATTTATAGGCGGAATTAACAAATACGATCGCCATCGCATTAAATTTGACCGCTACACCTACGAACCCGGTAATCCTCACGGCATGGCGGAAGATCCTGCAATTATGTCCATTTATGAAGATAAAAACGGCACAATTTGGCTCGGGACATTTGGGGGATTTTTAGAAAAATTTGATCGCGAAACGGGAGAATTTACAACCTATCAGAATAACCCCAACGACCCCGATAGTTTAAGTGTAGGGGGAGTCTGGTCCATTTATGAGGACCGCTACGGCACCCTTTGGATTGGCACGTTTGGCGGTGGACTGGATACATTAGACCGCAAAACTAACAAGTTTACCCACTATACTCATGACCCCAATAATCCCGCCAGTTTGAGCGATAACTCGGTGGTGTCCATGTTTGAAGATCAACAAGGAACGTTCTGGATCGGGACATTTGGAGGAGGCTTAAATCAACTTGATCGCGAAACAGGCACATTTACCGCCTACCAAGCCGACCCCAATAATCCTAACAGCTTGAGCGATAATAGTATTTGGCAAATTTATGAAGATACCCGGGGTAAACTGTGGGTGGCAACCCACCAAGGCGGCTTAAATCAACTCGATCGCCAAACCGGAAACTTTACGCGCTATCAAAAAAGCGATACCCTCAATAGCTTAAGCAATAATAGCGTCTTGTCCATCTACGAAGACCCCACCGGCATCCTCTGGTTAGGCACATTTGGCGGGGGTGTGAATAAATTTGACCCCCTCACCCAAACGTTTATTGCCTATAACGAAACAGACGGATTGCCGAATGATGTCGTTTACGGTATTCTGCCCGATGATCAAGGGAACCTGTGGTTAAGCACCAACAAGGGATTATCTAAATTTAATCCATCCCAGGAAACTTTCAAAAACTATGATACCAGTGACGGCCTGCTCAGTAATGAGTTTAATGCAGGAGCGTATTACAAAAGCAAGACCGGACAAATGCTCTTTGGCAACGTCAAGGGGTTTAATGTCTTTTTCCCCGAGCAGGTCAAAAATAACCCTTACATTCCCCCCATTGTGATCACGGGGTTTAAAAAGCTCAACGAAACGACCCAACTTGATCAAGCCATTTCTCAAATCAAAGCCCTGAATCTGTCTTATCAAGATTATGTGTTTTCCTTCGAGTTTGCCGCCTTAAATTACACGGCAACGGAAAAAAACCAATACGCCTATAAACTGGAAGGATTTGATAAAGACTGGATTAACTCCGGTACCCGACGCTATGCCACCTATACCAACCTTGATGGCGGCCACTATACGTTCCATGTCAAAGGTTCCAACAATGATGGAGTCTGG
>NZ_JAFLQW010000257.1 GCF_017313335.1 Phormidium pseudopriestleyi FRX01
CGTTTCCATTAGTTCCACTTCCAAAGAAGTGCAAGGTTAACTTCCCATGCGGAACAGTCTGCCCTGCAGAAGGTTTCCATTAGTTCCACTTCCAAAGAAGTGCAAGGAGGTCCGCACTCGTGCTGGTGTGTTATCTAACACAGGAACGTTTCCATTAGTTCCACTTCCAAAGAAGTGCAAGGTACAAGTTGTCGGCGACGATGTAATTCTACCATCCGTGTTTCCATTAGTTCCACTTCCAAAGAAGTGCAAGGAAATGGTGCTATAGTTTTACCCAATAACACTGCAGTTTCCATTAGTTCCACTTCCAAAGAAGTGCAAGGTCGGGATGAAGCTGATTGCTGGGCAGATTATTCATAATGGTTTCCATTAGTTCCACTTCCAAAGAAGTGCAAGGCCAAGTTGGCAGAAACCAACGCTAAAGTTTTTGAAGTTTCCATTAGTTCCACTTCCAAAGAAGTGCAAGGGTGGGAAGATACGAATGGAGATGGAGAACTTAAAAAGTTTCCATTAGTTCCACTTCCAAAGAAGTGCAAGGATGCTATAAGTTGCTTATGTCAACAATGGATGATGGTTTCCATTAGTTCCACTTCCAAAGAAGTGCAAGGCTTTTACAGTTGAGACCTCTGAAGGACTTCAGGAAGGTTTCCATTAGTTCCACTTCCAAAGAAGTGCAAGGACGCTGTGTACGAAGAGTTAGGTTATGATGGCGTTGTTTCCATTAGTTCCACTTCCAAAGAAGTGCAAGGCTTCTAATCGCCTCACTTTTTGCGGTTGAGGTAAAGTTTCCATTAGTTCCACTTCCAAAGAAGTGCAAGGCAGCACGTAGAAGGTTTTTGGCTATCCTGCGGAAGTTTCCATTAGTTCCACTTCCAAAGAAGTGCAAGGTTTCGGATCATTTCCTCTCTCCCACCTTCCGGCGGGTTTCCATTAGTTCCACTTCCAAAGAAGTGCAAGGGCTTACCTGTTGAAAGGCTTACTCTGAGATGATTGTACACCCCTAAATCTGAGGGGGTCAAGTTTTTGTAGCGACAGTTAAATGATTTGAGTCCAAAGTGGGAATAAATGGCCCCCTGAAACCCGGTCCTAGAGCCTTATCTGAGGGGGGTAACGAAAGAATGCGGGTTCCAGCAGTTGCCTACCCCCCTCAGATGCTTATCATTTGTAGGTTTATGATAAGCTAAGTTAATATTTATGGCATTAAAGGTTCCGATCGCGAAGGATGCGAGTTTTGGTTTCATCGGCAACCTGTGGGTCCTCTAGCAGGCGGTCGAGTAACGGTGACATTTTACCTTGATTGTTGGCGATCGCCACCACGAAGGCTTGTTGATTAGCCACAGGTAATATTTTATCATCCCTGACCCAATCTTCGCGAATGATTCGGGAAAACAACTCCGAGTCAAATTTGCCTAAGTCATTGAGCAAAGAAGTCACAACCAACTTATCGATTTTACCCGAAATATCCACGGACCGAAAGAGCAGTCGAGTACAATCTATCAGTTGAGGAATTAGGCGAGAATCTTCTAACCTCACCATCTGATTGAAGGCAATCATGGCAATATTGGCAATCCTATCAATAGTCGTCTGGGATGCATGAGCAATGACCGTTTGGGTCAAAGTAAATATCGCTTCAGCAATGGGCAACTCTAATTGCTGATTGCCGGAGGGATGTTTCCAGATTGCAGCGGTCATCAGTTTATAGGCCAGTTGCAAGACTTCCGGGGTTGTTTCTTGACTAATTGCCTGGAAAACTTGGACAATTTGTGCCGGAGGAATCGCCTGGGTATTGACTTGCTCTAAAATCGCTTGCATACAATTTTGGCGGACTCGAATCACCCGAGAATCCACTAATAAAGGCAACAATGATTCTAGGGGGATTGCTTGCTGGTTCTGGACTAACTCTAGCACCATGCCGGATGCCTCTTTTGCGATATCGGCAGATACATCGGCACAAGATTTAACTATTTCCTGTAGGGCTTCTATTGACCCCAATTCTGCTTGTTGCCGATGCAGTTTTAATAGCGCAGTCCGGGCTTCTTTGGACTGGCTATTTTCCTGGAGATAGGGGGCAATTTCCGGAGGGATGTAGCTCAACTTTTTGAGAATTAGATTGGTTTGCTTGAGGGGAAGAGACTGGACAGCTTGCTTTAAAATCGCTGCGAGTTGGGTTTGAATTTGAGCCGACTGTAGGGCAAAAGTTCCTAACACGCCAATTAGTTCCACGGGATAAGTTTCGATGAGGGGGTGAATCCATTCGGCTAATTTGACTGCCCAGGATTCTTCTAGTTCGGGTATTTCTTCTCCCGCTTTGGCTAAGGCCCTCAGCAACATGGCTAAGGTGGAAATGCGATTATCCGCTAAAGTAGAAATATCCCGGCTGACTAATGCATCCGCTACCCTTGCAGCCCCTCCAAATTGGATTGCTTCTTGCAAGGCGATCGCACTGCTGCGATTCACAGATTTTGAATGAGCCGAGGAAGATTCATCAAACAACAGAGTGATGATTGCATCCAGTAATTCCGCATCTTGAGCCGCTTGCCGACCTACGGCTGCTGCACAGACAGCCATCCATTCCGGTTGTAAGGGAACCGCTAAAACTTCCAGCCAAGATTGACCGAACCGGCTTTTTCCTGTGGACAGTAAATTGGGTAAAACAGCGGAAACTAACGCCACAGCATTCTGATGTTCCACAAAAGAATTATTGGCCGGGGGAATCTCAATAATTTCTTCCAAAAAACTGCATTGCACGTCCCAGGGAACTTCGGGACTGAGGTACAAATCAATCACAATGGCTCGGACATTACTGCCGAAGGAAGCATACTGCTGTTGGAGAATTCCTAGGACTTGCAAGTTGATGGCTTTGCCTTGGGCGCGAATTTTGCGATAATAATCTCCGAGGAGTTTTCCCCAGAGAGTATGACCTAAGCGAGTGGAGGCTAAAGCACTAGCATTTAAGGCGGCAATGGTATCTTGGAATCGCTGCAATTCGGCATCGGACTGGACAATCCAATCAGCGGCAATTTCCAAGGTTTTGTTAATCAGTTCTTTGGGAACTGCACTCAGCGATCGCAAGACGATTTCCCATCCCCTTTGCCGATGGCGGATGGGGGCAGAATTGACCGCCACAAGTAAAGTTTCCAGGAAAGCATAGTCACCGACAAGGGCCATCTCTAGCATGGGTCGTAGGATGCCCGAAGCGTCCGGTTCGATTCGGGAGACGGCGGCAAAGGCAATCACCCGAAAGGGGAGGAGTTGCTGCCAGTCTAGTTCTTGGCAAATCTGCTCAAAGTCAGCTAAGGTAACTAACGTCAAATATTGACGAAAAATCGGCCATAGATAATGGGGAGTTGCCTGAGAGTTGGACTGCAACTGACGGCGGATTTGGGCTTGGGTGAGTTCCCCCGATGCCGTAGCATTTAACCACCGGGCGATCGCATATTCTAGGAAAGTTTGATGGAAAAATCCGATGCGACTGTTTCCAAACTCTTTGAGGACGCCCTCGCTTCGCAATGCTGTATAAGCCTCGAAATCTGCGGAACCAGTGAGGTCAAACTGGTTTTCATAGAGAAAATCTCGCAGCCGTTCCCCAGAATTTTGGTACAAGGTTTCAGCTAAAAATAAGCAGAGTTTTTCCTGAGTTTTGCCAATGCGCGGGGATTGATGCTGATGCCGGACCTTAGATATTTTCCAGTTCCAATAAATATCATAAAGTTGGCTCACAGTTAAGTCTTCTGGCACGACTTGCGCTTCGGCAAATAACTCGCACAACAAGGCCAAAAGTAGAGGATGAGTAACAATTTCTGTCAACGAGACGCTATCGGCAGATAAAGCTAGAATGCGCTCGGCAAATGCAGTTTGACTCTCAAGGGTGGGATAGTCCGGTTTGAGGGCGGCAAAACGGCCAGCAGCTTCGGCGACTTCTTCCGGTTGAAATGGGGTGATTTTGCAGCCATCATAGACCGCTTCTCGGAACCCGGCAAAACTTTGGTGATAGGGTTCAAAGAAGTCCGCATAATCGTTATCGCGACAGGTAAAAGCAATCGTTGTGCCACACTCTAGCAGTTGCGCTAACATTCCCCGGAAGATGGGAACTAGCGGTTTAGTCAGAACAATATCTAAGGTATCTAGCAACAAAATGCCGCGTCCGTGGTGAGCGGTTAATTGTTGAGCGGCTTCGATAATGGACAGACGAGTATCACTCACTTTTGCCCCCAGTTCCTCGGTCAGGCGATCGCTCTGTTCCACCAAATCATCACAGCGAACCAAGGCAATCCAACCGCCGATTCCTTCTGCAATCAAAGCATCATAGAGACTGCCGAGGAGGGTACTTTTCCCATAACCTGCTGCCCCCAAGATTGGGACCACCCGCTGCTTTCCTTCGACTCCCCCACAGATTTGAGTCAGGCATCGCTCCAGAAAACTTTCCCGGCGAATCGGCGGCAAAATATAAGGGTCCAATGCTTTGCGGGTTCGGGAGGCATTGCTGGTAACCGCTGTCAATTGTGCCGTGGGGGGCGTCGCCTGGGCAAACGCTTCTTCGATAATCTGTTCTACAGCGGCGGGTTCAGGCTCGTTCTCAGAGGAGGAATCTGAGGGTTGCTCTAGGGAAACTCCGGCAATTTCCTGCCAATCCAGGTCCAATGCTCTACAGATTTCTTGGAACAACAGGCGATCGACAGGTTTGCTGTTGAAGAATTTGCTCACGGTGGTCCAAGAGGCGATCGCTAATTCCTTGGCGATGGCACTCTTCGTCAAGTTATGCCGCCTCAAAGCCTGTTCCGCCTTTTGGATTCCCTCTTCAGATGCAATCAGCGATCGCCGTCCCAACATGACATTTCCCCTTATCATTTGTCATGGGCTGTGCCTCCTGCTGTAGAGGCTTCAGCCACCTGTTATTCATGATAGGGCCTTAGCTTTCGTTACGAACACCCATCTCGACAATAAGTCATACAAAAAGTCATATATCTTGTCGATAAAGGCATATAGGAACGCAAACAATGGCTTGCCACGATGGAACAGTAAGCCATTTCCAATAAGTTTATGGACATTACCGAGACCTTACTCAGGGCCGCTTGGCAACAGGTGCGCCGGGGTTCGCGAATGGCGGGGGTCGATGGCATCACCGTAGATTGGTTTGCCGACAATCTCCAGATGCAACTACAGCAACTCCAGCATCACCTCACCCAGGAAACCTATCTGGCTAAACCCGCATTGGGCTTTTATTTACCCAAGGCATCCGGGGGGAAACGGTTGGTGGGAATTCCTACCGTGGGCGATCGCATAGTTCAACGCTTATTGCTGGAGGAACTCTACTGGCCCCTAGAAGACACCTTCCTCGATTGTAGCTATGCTTATCGACCGGGGCGAGGCATCCAGCAAGCCGTTCATCATCTGTACTCTTACTACCAATTCCAACCGGCTTGGGTCCTGAAAGCGGATATTGCCCAATTTTTCGACAACCTTTGTTGGGCGCTGTTACTGACCCAACTGGAGCAATTACAACTCGACCCGATTGTCAGACAGTTGCTCGAACAGCAAATCACTACGGGGATTGTGATTCGGGGACAATATCAAAACTTTGGCAAAGGCGTCTTACAAGGAGCCATTCTTTCCGGGGCTTTGGCTAACTTGTACCTGACCGAATTTGACCGGCGCTGCTTGGCATCCGAACTCAATCTCGTGCGTTATGGCGATGATTTTGTAATTGCCACAAATGATGCCAATCAAGCCCAGAAACACTTAGAGCAAGTCCGAGGCTGGTTGTCCGAATTATACCTCACCTTGCAGCCGGAGAAAACTCACATTTATGGTCCCGATGAAGAGTTGACCTTTTTGGGCTATCGGTTTGTCAAAGGGGAAGTCTATGCACCGCCCCCGCCCGAACCTCGCGGGGATTGGCTGCTATCTGCCTCGGGAGTTCCCTATCGCAAACAAAAACAACGGCAACGAGTGCGGGTTTCTCGTCCTCCTCTTGCCTGTAGTCTCAAACCCGTTCACTTTCCCATTGCCAATCCTGAACATTTATGGAGTGATGCGATGACCACTTTGTACATCACCGACCAAGGCGCTTATTTGAGTGTCAAAAACCAGCAATTTCAAGTCTTTTCTAATCATGAATTGCGCGTGAAAGTTCCGGCAAACCGAGTCAGCCATATTGTGCTATTTGGCTGCTGCAATATGTCTCATGGGGCGGTTTCTTTAGCATTGCGTCGGCGGATTCCGGTGATGTATTTGTCGCAGAAAGGGCGATATTTTGGCCGGTTGCACTCGGAAAGTCATGCCAAAGTCGAGTATTTGATTCAGCAAGTGCAGCGGTCCCTGGACCCGGAATTTACGCGACGGCAAGCCGAGGCGATTGTCTCCGCAAAACTGCACAATTCTCGGGCATTGTTGCTCAAACTGAACCGGCGTCGTCAAACCGATGCGGCCTTGATTGCCTTAGAAATGCTCATCAGTTGCCGGGATAAATTGCCCTTAGCTGAATCGATGGATGCCTTGCGCGGCTATGAAGGTAAAGCAGCATCGGCCTATTTTCAAGCCTT
This sequence comes from Phormidium pseudopriestleyi FRX01, assembly GCF_017313335.1. GTDB lineage: Bacteria > Cyanobacteriota > Cyanobacteriia > Cyanobacteriales > Laspinemataceae > Laspinema > Laspinema pseudopriestleyi. The sequence goes on from NZ_JAFLQW010000257.1 coordinate 6,543, forward strand.
GGGTTCCTTATTTTCTGGACCCTTTGCCTTCGAGAAACGCACCAAACGACCCCCAACGGACCCGGTGAATAGCATGATGAGTTTAGGCTATACCTTGCTTAGTCAAAATGTCCATTCCTTTGTCAATTTAGCCGGACTGCATCCCCACTTCGGCTCTTTGCACGTTCCTCGGGACAATCATCCAGCATTGGTGTCCGATTTGATGGAGGAATTCCGCGCCCAAATTGTGGATTCCTTGGTGGCTTATCTGGTCAATTCTCAGATTTTGACCCCCGATGATTTCACCCACCCAGATGAGCGCAATGGCGTCTATTTACAGCCTCATGCCTTGAAAAAATACCTCAAGCATTGGGAGGATAAGTTACTGTCGGAAATTACTCATCCCCATACGAACTACAAAGTCAGTTTAAAGCGGTGCATTGAGTTACAGGTGCGAGAATATATCGCCTGTTTAATCGGGGAGGTTGAGGTGTATCGTCCGATGTTGTGGAAGTTGTAGCATTCTTTCCAGATAGGGCGGAAGTTGGGTCACGAGAATATCCGTCAAATTCAACCCGCCCTAACATAACTTCAGTCTAGCCACAGCAGTAATCCCACCTATTGTTTCCTAGTGCAGAATAAACTGCTGACCGGGACCCGAAAATTGCTGTTTCTCAAAATTGCTCAACAACCGGGAATTACTTCTGCCCAATTCTGCTCCGACAGTTGTGCCAGAGGAGGGCAATTGTCTCGAATCAATCATCATTTAGCCGGGTTGATTGATGAAGGATTTATCTGCATCTCCTCTCGCAATAAACGGAGTAAATCTCATTACCAAATTACTTCAACTAAGGGGAAAAGAATGTTAAAATATCTACAAGCGACTCAACTTGATGGCGAGTATTAAACAGCCCTGGGATAGTCCCAGTCCCGTCCTTTCTGAGACATCCCATCTGTGCCATCCCAGGGGTTGATAAATGATTATCTTAGCTTATCATTAGCATCTGAATGATAAGCATCTGAGGGGGGTAGGGTAGGTCTGAAACCCTTATTCTGCCGTTACCCCCCTCAGATAGCCCTCCACCCGGGCATTTGAGACAACGATTTTGCGTAATTTGAGGCGAAAATAAAGCAAATGTTGCTACAAAAACTTGACCCCCTCAGATTGATAGGTGTAGAATTAGCTCAGGACAAGCCTTTCAACAGGTAAGCCCTTGCACTTCTTCGGAAGTGGAATTAATGGAAAGTATTCTTCGTGGTCTGGGATCACAAAGATTATTACCTTGCACTTCTTCGGAAGTGGAATTAATGGAAAGAAGTGCTGGGAATATGCCCACGCTTACCACAATTTGTCCTTGCACTTCTTCGGAAGTGGAATTAATGGAAAGCTTCTTTTTCTTCTTTTTTATCAGAAGAAGGGTTAAGCCTTGCACTTCTTCGGAAGTGGAATTAATGGAAAGGCTTCGAGGGACGAGGCCCCGAATCCTAGCAGTCCGAGGTCCTTGCACTTCTTCGGAAGTGGAATTAATGGAAAGGAGCGGCACGCATCATTTCGTGCCATGGACCCCATTCGGCCTTGCACTTCTTCGGAAGTGGAATTAATGGAAAGAAGGTGCTTCTTGACTGAACGGAATGTTCAGTTCAACTCCTTGCACTTCTTCGGAAGTGGAATTAATGGAAAGCGCATATTTGCGAGCATAGGGTAACGGTAACACAGGCCTTGCACTTCTTCGGAAGTGGAATTAATGGAAAGATCCCCCCGGTGTTCCAGAGAGAAATGATCTCTCCCCCCTTGCACTTCTTCGGAAGTGGAATTAATGGAAAGTCACCTCAATTCCGTACACGACAGTTTCAAAAACTTTCCTTGCACTTCTTCGGAAGTGGAATTAATGGAAAG
>NZ_JAFLQW010000428.1 GCF_017313335.1 Phormidium pseudopriestleyi FRX01
AATGATTCACGCGCTAACTTTCCCGACTTGACAACTTGTAACCTTTCTTACTTCCAGTCTAATGTGCCAAACTCAGACGCGGAGCATCTCATTTTGGTCGCCCTCACCCTAAATCCCTCTCCCATTTTGGGAGAGGGACTGAGGGTGAGGGCTTCTCCCATTTTGGGAGAAGCCTGTCCTGAGCCCTGAGCCCCGCCGAAGCCTGTCCTGAGCCCTGAGCCCCGCCGAAGCCTGTCCTGAGCCCTGAGCCCCGCCGAAGCCTGTCCTGAGCTCTGAGCCAGTCGAAGGGTCGAAGGGGGTCGAAGGGGGTCGAAGGGGGTCGAAGGGGGTCGAAGGGGGGTTGGGGGATGAGGGCCAACTGTCCAAATTGAGATGCTCCCCTCAGACGCCGGTACAGTAGAGATGAGAAACCGGGGTTATGCCAGAAAATTTGTAGCCATTCGCAGCTTTCTGAGGGCCATCACCCCGGTTTTTGGACCCTAGAGCATCAGTACAGGAGAGAGAAGACAACCCCGGGGGGCTTATCCGACCCAGTTAATCCAGGACCAACCTCCTAGAATCTCAAACTGTACCGATGCTCTAAAATCTCTAGCGTCTGGAAAATGCAATGGTATAAGATAAAAGCTTGTCCCATTACCCACCTTGAAGATGGCAGAAACCCTTTTCTTCAACGCGCTCAAAGCAGCCATTGACGAAGAAATGGCCCGCGACCCCACGGTATTCGTCCTCGGTGAAGATGTCGGTCAGTATGGCGGATCCTACAAAGTCACCAAGGACCTGTACGAAAAATATGGCGAACTGAGAGTTCTCGACACCCCGATCGCGGAAAATAGCTTTACTGGGATGGCTGTTGGTGCAGCCATGACGGGATTGCGCCCGATTATTGAAGGCATGAACATGGGCTTTTTGCTCCTCGCCTTCAACCAAATCGCCAACAATGCGATGCTGCGCTATACCTCCGGTGGCAACTTTACAATGCCGATGGTGATTCGCGGTCCCGGTGGGGTTGGACGACAACTCGGTGCAGAACATTCCCAACGCTTAGAAACCTATTTTCAGGCCGTTCCTGGGTTAAAAATGGTGGCCTGTTCCACCCCGTACAACGCCAAAGGATTGCTTAAAAGCGCCATTCGGGACAATAACCCCGTGCTATTTTTCGAGCACGTCCTTCTTTATAATTTGAAAGAAGACCTGCCCTCGGAAGAATACCTGGTGCCTCTGGATAAAGCAGAAGTGGTCCGACGAGGTAAAGATGTCACAATTTTGACCTATTCGCGGATGCGCCATCACGTTCTGCAAGCGGTGCCGCAGATCGTAAAAGACGGGTTTGATCCGGAAGTCATTGACTTAATTTCCCTAAAACCCCTGGATATCGAAACCATAGGCGAATCGCTCCGCAAAACCCATCGGGTGATTATTGTAGAGGAAGCGATGAAAACCGGAGGGATTGGGGCTGAAATTATTGCTTCAATTAATGATCGGTTCTTTGATGAGCTGGATGCACCTGTGCTGAGACTTTCGTCCCAGGATATTCCCACGCCCTACAATGGTACCTTAGAGCGATTAACCATCGTGCAACCGCCGCAAATTGTCGAAGCGGTGCAAAAAATGGTTGGCCTAAAAATATAAGACAGTGTTGAAATATGAGTTTTGAGTTTTGAGTGAAATTGGCTAAATTTACAACTTAAAACTCAATTCTCAACCCTCTAGAAACAGGTAAAGTCATGCAAAAAAACCGTTCATTATTGGCTTTAATTCTGGTTCTGGTTATTGCCGCGATCGTTGCGTTGGTGAATGTCCCGTTCCGGTTGGGATTGGATCTTCAGGGGGGTTCCCAACTCACCCTTCTGGTGCGACCCTCGGAAGAGGTCCCGCAAATTACCTCCTCCGTGATGGAAGCTGTGCAGAGCGTAGTCAGAAACCGGGTTGATGCCCTTGGGGTATCTGAACCCATTGTTCAGTCCGTCGGGACGGATCAGATCCTCGTCCAACTCCCGGGGGTCAGCGATCCCGCCCAAGCCGAGCGGGTGCTAGGGGGGACAGCCGTCCTGGAGTTTCGCGAAGAAACCGCGAGTCAGGAAATCCGGGCGCAACTGGACGTGCGGATTCAAGAAGCCACCCAAATCGCCCTAGAGTTGGGGGCGTTACAAGAATCGGGAGAACAGGGACAAATTGCGGAAAAGCAAGCTGAGTTCGATCGCAAACGCGAAGAAATTCAGGAACTGAATCTCCAACTGTATGAAAAAACCCCCCTCACAGGTTCTAACCTTGAGGATGCCTATCCCGAACCAGCGCAATCCGGGGGTGGGGCTTGGAATGTCGGTCTGGTCTTTGATAACGAAGGCGGAGAACTGTTCGCCCAACTGACCCGGAATCTGGCAGGAACCGGACGGACTCTGGGGATTTTTCTGGATGAAAAACTGATTAGTTCTCCCACAGTACCCCCCGAATTTGCCACCACTGGGATTACAGGCGGACGTGCGGTGATTCAAGGCAACTTTGCTGTGGAACAGGCCAATGACCTAGCGGTCCAATTGCGCGGTGGGGCTTTGCCGGTGCCGGTAGAAATTGTGGAAAATCGCACGGTTGGGGCGACCCTGGGGCGCGATAGCATTGTTAGAAGTATCTATGCCGGAATCGGGGGCCTGCTGTTGGTCCTGATTTTTATGGTGGCCTATTACCGTTTACCCGGTGTGATTGCTGATCTGTCCTTGATCATCTATGCCACTCTGACTTTAGCCAGTTTCTCTCTGTTGGGGGTGACCTTGACGCTACCGGGAATTGCTGGATTTATCCTCAGTATTGGGATGGCGGTGGATGCCAATGTTCTGATTTTTGAACGCACCCGAGAAGAATTGCGGGCGGGAAAGAGTTTGTATCGTTCGGTGGAGTCGGGTTTTTACCGAGCTTTTTCGAGCATTTTGGATAGCAATGTCACCACGCTGATTGCCTGTATCGCCTTATTTTGGCTGGGTGCAGGTTTGGTGAAAGGCTTCGCGTTGACTCTGGGAATTGGGGTGGCGGTGAGTATGTTTACCGCGATTACTTGCAGTCGCACGTTAATGTTTTTGGCAATTAGTGTTGATGACCTTCGCAAGCCCGAACTGTTTTGTCCGAACCTTCAAAATGTTAGGAAAGTTTAGGGGGATGTGTTACCAGAGGCAGATTCGATGAAATTAGATGTTAATAAACAGCGCCGATTGTGGTGGACATTATCCGCAGCAGTGGTGGTGGCTGGGTTGATTTCGATGGTGATTTCCTGGCAGATGTTGGGGACACCCCTGCGTCCCAGTCTGGATTTTGTTGGGGGGACTCGGTTGCAGTTGGAATTGGATTGTTCCGTTCCAGAAAATTGCGATCGCCCGATTGAATCGGGGACGGTGCGCTCAATTCTCACCACCCAAGGCTTGGGCAACAGTAGCATTCAAGTGGTCGGTGAGGACAGCTTGGGGTTATCGATTCGCACCTCTAATTTGGATGTGGAGCAACGCACTCAACTGGTCAATTCTTTAACGGAAGAACTCGGCAGTTTTGATCCACAAAAGAGTCAAATTGATACAGTAGGTCCAACGATTGGCCGTCAATTGTTGACTCAAGGACTCTTGGCGCTGATTGTCTCGTTTGCGGGAATTATTGTCTATATCAGTTTCCGGTTCCAGTTCGATTATGCCCTGTTTGCGATCGTGGCTTTATTCCATGATGTCTTAATCACGGTGGGGATTTTCTCGATTCTGGGACTGGTTTTAGGGTTAGAAGTGGATAGCTTATTTATTGTGGCGTTGCTCACCATTATCGGGTTCTCGGTGAACGATACGGTGGTGATTTACGATCGCATCCGGGAAAACCTCGCTCAGGATAAGTCTAATCGCCCCATTGATCAAATTGTGGATGATGCGGTGAATCAAACCCTGGGGCGATCAATTAATACCACGGCTACCACGATGTTACCCCTGGTTGGGATTTTCCTGTTTGGGGGGGAAACTCTAAAATTCTTTGCCTTAGCCTTAATTGTAGGATTTTTGGCCGGGGTGTATTCCAGTCTGTTTTTAGCGAGTACCTTGTTAGTCTGGTGGCGAGAACGGAATGGAACAGGAATGTCTCCAGTTCCAGAGGGTCCCACCCCGGTGGAGGCATCCCCAGACTCTAATGAGGTTTAGTCAGGGTTAATGCTGCGTCGTTTTTCTGGATTTAGCGAGGTTGAAGTGATCTTCTATCAATTGAGATTGCTCTGATGGAGAACAATCACGAGTTTAGCGATCGCCCCCTCGACTCCGTTCCGCTGCAACAGGACCCCACGTTCGAGCAAGAAGTGCAACGGTTACATGAGTACACCGTTGCCGCTCGTTGGGTGGTGGTGTTGCTGCTGTGGCTCACGGTGGGGAGTTTTAGCCTGTGGGCGTTGCGATCCGATATCCGACTCCTGTCTGAACATTTTACCTGGGCAAGTCTGCGCTACGCCCTAAGTATGCGATACAATCCGATCCCGGCGATCGGACTCACTTTCACTGTGAGTATGACGGTTGCGGTCCTGGTTTGGCAAAGTCGCAACATCTTATTTGGAATGCCACAATCAGAGCGATCGCGCTTAGAACAACAACTGCTGAGGATTCGCCAACAGGGTCTCTCTCATCCCCTCTATTCCTGGATTGTCCAGTCTCCCCGCCTGAAATAACAACCCGTCATCCCAAATCTGGTTGTCAAAAGTCAGTTTTCTTTCTTAGAGATTTCCCTAAATAAAATGGGTGCATCCGATGTTTAGACAGTCTGCCCTCATCCCCTTACAAGAGTAGGTTTTTTACTTCCGGTCCCCCTTCCGGTCCCCCTTCCGGTCCCCCTTCCGGTCCCCCTTCCGATGCCAAGGTCCGGGAACCGTCGCTGAAGTTAATAGTAAGGCGAATCACCATAAACGTAAAAACCTACTCTTGTAAGGCCCTCATCCCCCGGAGCCCCATTCTCCCAAAAAGGGCGGCTTTCATTGGGATGCTCCCAATAAAATGGTGCAAGTAGTAGGCTGTAATCTATGAATCCGAAACTGAAGCATCTCCTGATTGGCGATTTTTCTCTCAAGCGGTTGGTTAGATCGCTCCTGTTTGTTTATGTCTCCATTGGCATTTATGGCTACTTCTTTTCCGAACGGATGATATTTATCCCCCAACCCGCTTCCTATTCTCAACTGCCGGGACTGCTGAGTTTAACTTCGGCCAATGAGAAGCAAATTGCAGCGGTTTATTTAGCCAATCCTCAAGCAGACTATACGATTCTCTATAGTCATGGCAATGCGGAAGATTTAGGGGATATTTTGCCGGTTCTGACTCAACTCCAAACTATCGGGTTTTCGGTGTTGAGTTTTGATTATCAAGGGTATGGAATTTCTGAGGGAAATCCGACGGAACGGAGGGCGGTTGAGGATATGGAGGCGGCCTATTTTTATTTAACGGAAACCCTGAAGATTCCGCCCGAGCAAATTATTGTTTATGGGCGATCGGTGGGTGGGGGACCGGCGCTGGAGTTGGCCGATCGCTATCCCGTGGGTGGATTAGTGGTAGAAAGTTCATTTACTTCCATTTTTAGAACCGTGACGCGAATTCCGATTTATCCCGTGGATAAGTTTAATAATATTCGGAACATTCAACGGGTGAATTGTCCAGTGTTGGTGATTCATGGGACTGAGGATGAGGTGATTCCCTTTTGGCATGGGGAGGCATTGTTTGCGGCGGCACCGTCACCGAAGCAATCGCTGTGGGTGGAGGGTGCGGGACATAATGATTTAATCCTGGTGGCAGGCGATCGCCATTCCGCAGCACTCCTGGAGTTGGTGGGGTCACTGAACCCGAACTCCTCGGCAGAGTGACCCTGATTGGCTCCCAAGCGCCCCAAATAGGGTCCCGAGAAACCAAAACGGAGCTATTGGTAGAAGGGCGATCGACTGGTATGATTGTGCTGGCTAAGGGAAATAGCACACTCTTTGCGCGATCGCTCTTTTAGGCTGTCCCGAAACCGGGATAAACTAGGGCGATTCAGTTTGAAAATTAATGATTCATCACAAAACGCTAAAGATGGAATGGCACGGCAGCGATGCTCAGAGTCTGGCAATTATTGACCGGGAAATCGGGGATCACATTTTCTCCCCGGCGGAGTATGAGATTGTGCGGCGGGTAATTTATGCCACCGCTGATTTTGAATATAAATCCCTGATTCGCTTTTCTGAACAAGCACTCCAGGCGGGTGCGGCAGCGTTGGCGGCACGTTCAACGATTGTGGTGGATGTCCCGATGGTGCAAGTTGGCATTTCCCCCCACATCCAAAACACCTTTGCCAATCCGGTTTACTGTTCTATGGATGCGCTCACCCGTCCTCAAAAAGAAAAAACCCGTGCTGCCTGGGGAATCGAAACCCTCGCTAAACGCTATCCTGAAGGCATTTTTATCCTGGGTGAGGCCCAAACTTCCCTGACGACCCTAGTCGAGTTAATCGAAGCGGAGGAAATTCGTCCCGCTTTAGTGATTGGGACTCCTGCCGGGTTTGTCGGGGTGGATGCGGCAAAGGCGAGACTGAATGACTCTCTGATTCAAAATATTCGGGTGGATGGACGCAAAGGGAGTGCCGTGGTTGCAGTTGCTATTTTAAATGGATTGGTAGACTTGGCATGGCAAGCGTATGGACAGGAAGGACGGGGAATGATTTGAGGATAAATTATAGAATTTATAGTCCTAAATTTCTACCTGAATTCTTCTTCTCGACGCACTCTCCGTTTGCGGGGTCTGTGTGAATTTAATTCTTCCATTTGTTGGCTGATTTCTACAAATAAATCCCGGCGTAAATAGGGATAGTCACTAATCCAAAAGTCAATGCGGGGGAGGTAGATATTGGAGACTTTGGCAATGCGTCCGAGGTCGGTGCGGTTGGACATGACCACCATTTCGGCAACATCCCCCGGGGCGATCGCCTTGTGTTCTTTCCGCAAGGGAACCAGCACTCGCGTACTAAATCCGGTTTCGTCACCGACTTCTAAATTCAGTCTTCGTTCGCGATTCTCGACGATGACCAGTTCTCCCCTAGGACTGACGGTTTCTTTGGTGCCGACGACTTCTTCTGTGACAAAGACATCCCAGACTTCTCCGCGCCAAAATCCACTGTATTTATAACGCCGACATTGGTAATTTTCTCGGGACGCGGAGGCGATCGGTCCCCATAACCAATAGAGACCGACGATGATGCCAGCTATTAATGAAAAAGGTCGCCAGTTATCCGGAAGTGCATTGGCGGTTAAGGTCAGCAGTCCAATTCCCGCAACGCTTATGAGGACGCGCTTTAAAATTTTGTCAATTTTACCCCCATAATAAGCATATTGAGCGCCGGTGGCGATGCCGGGAATGAGTTGTTCAAAGGTTTCACGGGTTAAGGGAATTAGCATTGTTAATAGGGTTCTGAATCGGTTAATTATTCAAAGATAAAGGCAAGAGAAACAGTGATCGGGCTTGGTCTCCAAACCCTCTGATGGGCTTGGAGACCAAGCCCCTAACGCTGATTTAACCGGATTGGCTTTCGGTGGATTAAGGGGGATTTGGGTCACCTGACGCCATCCGGGTAGGGGTTTGGTCTCCAAACCCTCTGATGGGCTTACAACAGTTTTTCTAGGCCATAAACGAGGGTTTTGAGTTCGAGGATTTTGCGAATACAGAGCAAAACTCCGGGCATATAACAGGCCCGATCGCTGGTGTCGTGACGGAGGGTATAAACTTGACCCGGTGCACCAAAAATCACCTCTTGGTGAGCGATTAAACCCGGGAGACGGATACTGTGAATGCGAATCCCTTCTCCCGCATCACTGCCACGGGCCCCGGGAATTTTTTCGGTTTCTTTAACCTGGGGAGGATTAAAGGTTTTGCCCATTTCTGCTAACATTTGGGCAGTTTGAATGGCGGTACCACTGGGGGCGTCCGCTTTTTGATTGTGGTGGAGTTCGATGATTTCTACATGGTCAAAATGTTGCGAGGCAGCGATCGCCGCTTGTTGTAACAGAACCATGCCAATGGAAAAATTGGGAATGATGGCACAACCCATGCTAGATTTTTCCGCAAAGGCAGCGAGTTCTTGAATCTGTTCGGGACTCATGCCGGTGGTGCCAATCACGGGGCGGATCCCATAAGCGATCGCCGCCCGCGTATTTTCATAAACCGTGTTGGGATGGGT
>NZ_JAFLQW010000483.1 GCF_017313335.1 Phormidium pseudopriestleyi FRX01
GAAGAGGCGATCGCCCATATCAATACTTATGGATCCGGTCATACTGATGCGATCGTCACCGAAGAACAATCCGCTGCGGATCTGTTTCTGTCTCAAGTTGCCTCTGCCGGAGTCTTCCACAATTGTTCCACCCGCTTTGCCGATGGATTCCGCTACGGTTTCGGGGCAGAAGTGGGAATTAGTACCCAAAAAATGCCCCCCCGAGGTCCTGTTGGACTCGAAGGGTTAGTGACTTACAAATATCAATTAATCGGGAATGGTCATGTGGTGGCAACCTATTCTGGTCCCGAGGCTAAATCCTTTACCCATCGCAATTTATCTCAATGAAGGGAGAAAACCGCCCCGAATAGAATTGCCTGGTTAGTCTAAGAATGGAAAAGTCGGTTTTGAGGGAACAGTTCCTAAACCGGATTTTCCATTTTTCAGGGATTTTTGCCAGCTTCATCTCCTCCATCCCCAGGCGTGAATTCGATTATTTCTTGGCAGCAGCGGGGGCATTTTTTTTGCTAATATACTGATAGGTTAAATCATCAACCGTCCAGACTTTATCTTGTTTAACCAGCTTCATTTGCACAGGAACTTCCCGACCTGTTTTAGAAATAACGGTGACATCCAGACAGTGAACTTCACCCTCAGTTGTGGGAATTGACATTGTGGTGCGCTGATACTGATTCAGTTTGTGGGTTTTGATGAATTTCGCAAATTGTTGTTTAGAGGTTTTGCTTTTAAAGCGATCGGTTGTGGACTGATAGGCCCCATTGACATCCCCATCGGCAATTTGGGTAAAAAAGGCCCCGATCGCCTGGGGTAACCCTTTGGTTTTGGAAAAAATAATCAGGGAAACACTAATCCAAATTAAGACGATTCCCCCGAGAATTACACCTACTCCAATTCCCACATAAGATAACCAAGGTTGAAAGGATTCCACAGTACACTCCTAAATTGAGCAATAAAATGACAAAAAAATAATGAGGTGAAGGGTTATCCCCAAAAACAGACCCCCAAAGGGGATAACCCCTGTCTGGTCTTACCATAAAAAAGCCCCTATAGCAAGGGTTCCAGCTTAGGGGTTGGGGGTCTCAGGGGATTGGGGGGACTGTCTGTAACGGCAAAAATTACCCCCAACTTCAAAGTACCGAATCCGGAAATCTTCCGGATCCCTGGTTCAGTTTCAGTAAAGTGGCTATTAGGGCAAAGGAACAGAATAATCAGGCAAGGGACATAAGACGAGGCAACCCCACCGAGACGGGGTAAAATCTCTTAACCCTTTTACCCCTTATCCCCAATTCAAATATCAGGAGTAGTTACGATGACCTATCGGATACTGAGCATCGATGGTGGCGGAATTCGTGGTGTATTAGCGGCGCGAATGTTGCAACGGATCGAAGAACGGCTGGAGTTGCCGTTAAGAGATTATTTTGATTTAATTGCAGGAACTTCTACGGGATCAATGGTGGGTGCTGCGATCGCGATGGGAATTCCTTGTGAGAAAATTGTCCAACTTTACCGGAAAAAGTCTAAAAAAGTCTTTCCCTACACCAGTCGCTGGACCCTCAAGCGACTGCCTTTATTACTACAGCATGGCCCTTCTGCTCCGAAGTTCTCGGAAGCGGGACTGGTCCGAATGCTCAAAGATTTATTGGGTAATAAGCGCTTAAATGAGATTAACCAAGTCAAACTGTTAATTACCAGCTATGATACCATTGGCCGATCGCCGATTATTTTTAAAAGTTGGAAAGATAAATTTGCGAACGTTCCAGTCTGGGAAGCCTGTCTGTGTTCCTCTTCTGCTCCCACCTTCTTTCCGGCACACCGATTAGTCATTGATGGTGAGGTGATGTCGGCCATTGATGGCGGTTTAGCCGCGAATAATCCCACCGCTTGCGCTGTCGCTGAAGCCATCCGCCTGGGTCATCGCTTAGAAGATTTGGAAGTCATTTCCATCGGAACAGGTGCAGCAACGCGGGTGATTCCCTGGGAACAAGCTCGCTCTTGGGGTACTCTACAATGGATTTGGGGCGGGCGCGTGATTAAAGTGATGACCGATGCACCTTGCGAAGTTTATCACTATATCACAGATTATGTGATTGGAGATAAATCGCGCTATGCTCGTTTACAATTTCCCCTCGATCGCCGCTTAATTCATAAACCCTTGAGCGATGATATGGACAATGCCAGCGATGAGAATATCAGCAATTTAATTGAATCGGCTGATGCTTATATGAACTTGGTGGAAGTCGTGGAATGCTTGGATCTGTGTTTGAGAAAAGCTGAACCTCCTCAAGTTCATGTTCAGGAACGCTATCAACGATAATTGTTAGAGGGGCAGTACATGAACTGCCCCTATTTGATGATATTCCCGGCGATCGCCCTCCCTTTCCAGGGAAAAATAGCGATAAAAAAACTCCTGACCCTTTAAACATTAGTCAAGGCGATCGGGATTGGTTCCGAATCCCCCATTCAACCCTTCACAAGTTCAAACTTTAACCGAAGCGCCCGCTGACATACTCTCGGGTCGATTCTTGCTGGGGATTTTGGAAAATATTTTCCGTTTTATCATACTCAACGAGATATCCAAAGCGCTTCCCATCTTCGGTGGCTTCGGCATTGAAAAAGGCGGTATAATCGCAAGACCGTGAGGCTTGCTGCATATTGTGGGTCACAATCACCATGGTGTAATTTTCTTTGAGTTCCTGCATTAACTCTTCGACTTTCATTGTTGAGATGGGGTCGAGGGAGGCACAGGGTTCATCCATGAGGACGATTTCGGGATTAATTGCGATCGCCCGGGCGATACATAACCGTTGCTGTTGACCTCCAGATAACGATAAACCATTGGACTTTAATTTATCTTTAACTTCATCCCATAACGCAGCGCGACGCAATGAAGTTTCAACCAATTCATCCAGATTACCTTTATACCGATTGACTCGCGCTCCATAGGCGATATTGTCATAAATGGATTTGGGGAAAGGATTCGGTTTCTGGAACACCATCCCAATCCGCCGACGGACCTCTACAGGGTCAATTCTTTTCTCGTAGAGGTCTTGGTTGTAGTAGGAACATTTTCCCTGAATCCGAAATCCACTAATCAAATCATTCAGACGGTTGAAGCAGCGGATTAAGGTACTTTTTCCACATCCCGATGGTCCAATAAATCCGGTAATTTGGTTTTTCGGGATATTCAGATTCACCCCTTTAAGGGCGAGGGTATCTCCGTAGTAAATGTTCAGATTTTCCGTCCGCAGAATTGCTTCTGTTTGGGGTTCAGTTTGATAATGATGATTGGCTGGTTGCCGATCGGAAGGCATAAAATCCACCTTGATTTTTACTAGATATTTCAACTTGAGAGCAGTTGTGTTTCCCACGAGTATGCGATCGAGCGCCAACAGCCTAGGGTTGACAAACTACCGAACCCCAACTGCTCACATCTTTTGACCCGAGTTGCAGCCGATCGGAAGTAAAATTTTGAGAAGGAAGTGCGATCGCAACGGTCACAACTGCTTTGTTGATCGTTCTACACTGGCAAAAAAAATAAACTTCCAAAATCCTACTTTCAAGCAAAGCGCTGTATTCTATCATACAGTTTTCTGAAGTTTTAGATCGTTAAGAACTTTAAATTTCACTGGTGGCATTTTGATACAGAAAGCATTGTTTTTAATAAATGCTTTTCCGCGTGGCCCAGCGAGCCAAAATGCTAGTGACTAGAACCAACAACACTAAAATTAATGAGGCAGCCCAAGCCAGTTCTTGTTGACTGGCGTAGGGAACCGAGGCAAAGTTATAAACCAACACTGCCAGAGAGGGGGCTGGTTCAAACAAGCCTTGGGGCCAGAAAAAGGTAAATAGAGCCGTGAAAATTAAGGGAGCCGTTTCACCAGCAGCCCGGGCGATCGCCAGGGTTAGTCCTGTGATAATAGCAGGTAACGCTGCTGGTAGCACCACCCGCAACACAGTTTGATAGTTGGAGGCTCCCACCCCCACCGATGCCCATCGCACATCGGGAGGAACGATTTGCAGAGCTTCATCGGTGGTTCGGACGACAATCGGTAACATCAGGACCGAGAGTGCCACCCCCCCAGCAAAAGCTGAGAACTGTTTGGTCGTTAATACAATGATACCGTAGACAAAAATTCCGACAATAATCGAGGGAACCCCACTCAGGACATTCGTCGCAAAGCGAATCCACCGGGCAACCTGAATTGAACTAAACTCGGCCAAGTAAACTGCCCCAAACACCCCAATCGGAACGCTAATCGCAGCAGCGATCCCCACCATAATCAAGGTCCCGGCGATCGCATTAGCAATCCCCCCGCCTTGCATCCCTGCCGAAGGCGGAAGTTGGGTAAACAAGTCCAAATTCAGCCGGTTAAACCCTTTAATCGTCACATAAATCATCACCGCAAATAACGGGATGAGGGTGAGAACTAAACAAGCACCGGATAACAGGGTCATCACCCAGACAAACAGCGATCGCGGAGTTTTATAGTTCCGCATCAGCTGCTCCCCGTCTAGGGTAGCGTTGTACAAATCGTCGCTGTGACTTGAAAAAGGCTGTGACATATTAAAGATGGGTATTGCCCCTCAACAACTGCTGTCATTTGTCATTTGTCATTTGTCATTTGTCATTTGTTGTTTGTCATTGGTGGTTTGTGGTTTGTCCTGATTATTCAGCCATCCTAATGACCAATGACCAATGACCAATGACCAATGACCAATCCCTCTTATTTCCCAGTCGCCTTATCCACTTCAGTTAGGGTCAAATCCACTCGCGCTTGCACGGGGGTTCCATCGGCTAAAAAGCGGGTTAATCTATAGCTGA
>NZ_JAFLQW010000474.1 GCF_017313335.1 Phormidium pseudopriestleyi FRX01
CTGGGCGATCGTCAGCGATTCCCCAGTGGGAAGTTGCTCATAAAAGTTAGATTTTCGGTATCCTGCTACGCGCAAAGAGGTATGCACTTCATCAATCCAGTAAATTTTTTGGTCTAATTGATAAAACCTAAAAAATATGCCAATTATTAGAACTAACGCCACCAATACCCGTAAACTATTCCAATAAAGTTGGGGAGTTTTCATCCTTAATCCTGAACGTTTAAAATACAATCCGCTGATAATACAGCAAACTCAGCCGTTTCAAACCCTGAACACTGAATCATCAGCGTGGCGATCGCCGGTTGAATGCCAGCTTCCAGATTGGCGATCGCCTCCTGGGTGACGGAATATGGGTTTAACCACCGATTGTAAGAAAGATACCCCGGAGTAAACGCCCCTTTTTCAATCAACCACCAATCCACCTCGTACTCTTGCAAAAAGGCAACCACATCCGGGAGATTGGGACTATATTGTGCTTGAATCATCCGTTGGAGGCGAGTGCGAAATACTTGATAGTAACCCCAATGGTAGGGTATAGCATATTCTCGGGCTGCCAAAACAGAACGATGAGCAAAGGTGGGTAAATTATTAGCTTTTTCTGATAGAGAAGCAATCAAAATATCCGAGGGTTGCTGTTGTAAAAAGGCATAAAGCTCAGGTTGTTCTCCCCGTTCATAAGAAGTCCAGGGAAAATTGTTCATCGCCAGTTGGGGATAAAATAGAAAGACGATAGCCAACACAACAGAAATGATTCCTGCTGTCATTTTTTTAGGAACCGATTGTCCCCATCTCCAGAGGGCATCGAGTAGAATGGTGATGGCGATCGCTGCGGACCATGCCATCACCATTCGCAAACTATGCTGGGTATAGCGACTAGGCAAATGGAGTTTAAACAGCAATATATGTGCCGCAAAAAACATCACGAAAGCTGCGATCGGCACATCTAATAAAATTCGGATGCGGGAAGAAACCGAAGAGACTAGGGTAAATACTTTGGGAAATTTGAGCAACATTGGCAACAAAAAGCCTAAAGCCATGAACACCGGAGTTAAAATAGCAGAAAGGGCAATACCACTTCTTCCATGAAACCAAAACGCCCAAGCATCATCAATGAAAAATTGGCTTCTTCCTCCGGTTAAAAACTCCGGTAATTGTCGAGCTTCACTAGCAGAAATAGTCGGACCAAATTCTGAACTCTTTAGGGCGTAAATTAATAAAATTAACCAGGCAATGGCTAGATTAATTCCCCAAAATTTAATATTCTGGCGGGTCAGTTTAATCGAAATATTTCCCTGCTTCCAATTTATTCCTTGTAAAAGCAAAACTCCCACAACAATTAATACATATTGGGGATAAAATAGCCCAAGCAACGCAATAAATATCCCTGTCAAAAGAACATTTTCCCGCAAAAAATAATACAAAAGTGGCAAAAATAAGGGATAGACAAATGCTTTTGGCGTGGCAGAAATTAGCCCATCTTGCATCCATAAACTTTGATTAAGTAATAAAGATGCAATAAACCCGGCAAATGGCACCGGAAATAACTCCATTGTCACTCCAAAACAGAAAATAGTAGTGATTAAACCCAACAGAGGAGGCAACAGTTTACTCAGCAACAACGGTGCAATTCCCACCGCTGCCATGAACCGATAAAACAGTGCATAACCGGCAGGTGCAACAGATTGAAAATAATCCGCAATTAAATCATTGGGGAATAACCCCGGATCTAGAAAGCGCTGCATCCAAAAAACGTGCTGTCGCGCATCATCTTGCACCACCCAGTTCCCACTAAATGCTTGCTGGAGTCCCCCTATCCCGTAAACCGCAGCAACAGTTAAGCTCAAACTGAACCAAAAAATCAGCGCGGATTTAGGGGTATGGGGTGCAGGTGCCATGCAAAAGCGATGCAGGCGGTTGGGAAAGGTTAGGGAAACAGAAGTAGGTGAGGGCAAGGGTTTAAATCTGGGAGAAGGATTAATCTAAAATTCTACCCGATCGCAGGAAACAGAGGAAGCGTAAGCAACCCCCAACCTCCTAGGAATGATAAAATTGAGAGAATCTGCCGACAAGATTGGTCATTTAAAATTCACTGGGTCACCATAACCATGAATACAACCCTAGCGGTCCCTGAAATTTCCCCATTGGTCCTGCAAATGTCTCCGGCGATCGAGATGACAGACGAGCAATTTTTCGACTTTTGCCAACAAAACCGAGACTATCGAATTGAACGGACTGCCAAAGGAGAAATTATTATTATGCCACCCACCGGGTCAGAAACGGGGAATCGGAACTTTGATTTGATTATCCAACTGGGAATCTGGACGCGACAAAACAAAACTGGAATCGGGTTTGATTCTTCTACCGGCTTCATCCTTCCCAATGGGGCCATCAAATCCTCCGATGCTGCCTGGATAAAACTCGAAAAATGGCACCGTATCACCCCAGAACAACAACAAAAATTTGCTCCGATCTGTCCGGATTTTGTGATAGAGTTACGCTCACCCAGCGACCCTTTAAAAGCTCTTCAAAGTAAACTGCAAGAATATATTGAAAATGGGACAGCCCTAGGTTGGTTGATTGACCGAAAACAGCGCCAAGTTTATATTTATCGTCCCGATAGACCCGTAGAATGTTTGAACAATCCAACCACCTTAAGCGAGGATTCTCTTTTGCCCGGGTTTGTCTTAGATTTATCGACCATTTGGTAAAAATAATGGATGAATCTTAGCTAAATTATGCCCGATCAACAACCAGCGACCCTTCCCTGGATAGTTCTGAGGTTCAGAATGAGATCAACCCGCAGTGGTGGAGACCCTTGGAAATGTCCTGACTGAAAACCGGCGGGTTGCAGTTGATATAGCGGTTCCTAGACTCATGAGGTACAAATATTTAGACGAGTGCGAGCATCTTGCTCGCTTGGGACAATAGCGAGCAAGATGCTCGCACTCCCAAAATAAATGTATTCATAACTGTGGTAAACGCTATAGTTTAGAGGATAGTCCTTCAGCCTTGATTGGACGATTTGGACAAGAGTATGATACAAATAATGAAAGAGACATTTCCATTTAAAATCCAGGGGACGCCCCTAAAAACCTGTCAAATTTTATCCCCCAATTATTCCTTATGACGATTACAACGAATACCACAGAAACGTTTACCCCACTGCCGGATCATACCCAACTTCCCTGTGAGGATGGCACCTTTGTGAAGAACTTTCAAGAACACCCCCAAAGCATTCTCTTGACCGATTCCATTCGTCCGGTTCTGGAAGCCAAACATCCCGATGGACATTACTGCATTGGTCAAGATAGCGGGATTTACTGGCGAATCACCGACCCACCCCTGAAAGGTGCGGAAGCGCCCGATTGGTTCTATGTTCCCAATGTTCCCCCCAGCTTGGAGGGACAACCTCGCCGGTCCTATGTTTTGTGGCAAGAATTTATTCCCCCCCAGATTATCATTGAATTTGTTTCTGGGAATGGTTCAGAGGAACGAGATAAAACCCCTTGGAAGGGTAAATTTTGGATCTATGAAACCGTGATTCGACCCGCCTACTATGCAATTTATGAAGTTCAAAAATCCAGCGTGGAAGTTTACAAGATAAACGGCGGTCATTATGAATTAATGCCAGCCAATGAACGCGGTCATTTCCCCATTCCAGAACTGGAGGTGGAACTGGGAATTTGGTCCGGACTGTATGGCAATATGGAACTCCCCTGGTTACGCTGGTGGGATAGTCAGGGAAATTTGCTGTTATACGGGCACGAACAGGCTGCACAGGAACGCCAACGGACTGAACAGGAACACCAACGGGCTGAACGCCTTGCCGCACGTTTGCGGGAGTTGGGGGTTGACCCCGAGGAATTAGCCGATTAAAGGGTTCCTAGACTGTAAAAAACTCAGGGGTTAGGCTGTCGGTTTTGACATCCTAACTCCCCTAATTTAATCATCAATAAACAGGAAAAATATGGCAGCATTTGATGAAAAAAGTATGGTTCCCACGGTACTTGTGGGTGTGGGAGGAACGGGACACGAAGTCCTCTCCCGAGTCCGGCGTTTAGTGGAAGAAACTTACGGAAATTTAGCGAATTTTCCGTTAATCAGCTTTCTGGTAATTGACACGGATAAAGAATATAAAGTCAGCAGTTCGGTGGCGGCGGGTTCGGCGTTTAAAGACCACGAAAAATACTGGGCCAGTGTCAGTGGGCGGCAGGTGCGGGATATGATGTCAAATATGCAGAATTATCCCTGGATTGAACGGTGGTTTCCGACGGAATTAGAACGCAATATTAGCGCCATTGAAGCGGGGGCGGGACAAATTCGCGGCTGTGGTCGGTTTGCCTTTTTCTGTAACTATCATGGCATTCAAAAAGCCTTTGAACGGTCTGGCGATCGCATTAAAGGCCACGAGAATTATATGCTCGATCGCTACGGCATTAAAGTCGTGACTTCCGGGATTAATGTCTTTGTCATTGGGTCTCTATCCGGGGGAACCGGCAGTGGAATGTTGATTGATATCGGCTATTGTATCAATCATTGGCTGAAAGGACAAGGTAGCCCAATGGTAACGGCGATCGCCCCGTTACCTGCCGCCTTTGCTACCATTAACGTGGGCGATCGCGTCCTCGCCAATGGGTACGCTGCCATGATGGAATTGAGCTATTTTTCCGACTATCGCACAGAATATTTAGCCCAATATAGTGCCAGCTTACTCGACGAAGTGCGATCAAGTCGTCCCCCCTTTGATTTCACCTACTTAGTCGGCACAAAAAACGGCGACAGTGAATTCACTCTCGACCAAATTCGGGAACTGATTTCTCAAAATATCTTTTTGGATTTAACCTCTGACTTTGCCCCTCATAAGCGCTCAATTCGTGATAATATCAAAGGCGCTTGGGCGCAAGCAGACCCCGGGGGACGAGGGTATCCTAAAAACTTTATGAGTTTTGGACTCTCCACCATTGAAATTCCCATTGCCCAAATTAGAACCTCCTTATCCAATCGCCTTGCTGCCGACTTTGTAAGCTGGTGGTTAAATGAAAGTGTTCTTTTACCCCCGCAAACCTTCGAGTTAGTCCAAAATGACATCCTCAAACGGATGCGCCTCACGGATATGGAATTACTCACGGATTTAGGTGCTGCAGGAGATAAATCTTACTTGGCCGAAATCTCCAGTTTTGTCAATAGTATCCGCACTGAAATTTCCCGAGACAATCTCCTCCAATGTACCCAACAAGGGGTGATGGGAGTTGCCGGAACTGAAAAAGGAAAAATCCTCCAATTTGGAGATTTTTTATATGACAAAGTGGAGGAATACCGGGCCAATCACCTGCGAGAACTCAGTCCCGATGAACGATTGCATGGAGATTTTTTGCAAAAAATGTATGATAATCGCAATCGCATTATCCAACAGGGACGCCAATCCTTAGAAGAGGAATTTTATCGGATTATTGAAGACCGCAATCGGGGACCCAAATTTGCAGAAATCTTTCTGGTGACGGTGCGTCAAGTCTTTGAAAATGCGGTGGAAAAGTTTCGGCGAGAAGCGGAGAAAGTCTGGCAACCCAATGAAGAAAACCGCCGGAAACAGTATGAGGATGCTTTGCAAGATATCGGCCATTTTAAAGATAAATTTGGCTTAACGAAACAAGCTAAGATGGAGGAGTATGCAGAAAAGGGATTAGCGGGGTTAGAAGGGAGTTTAATTGCCACCATTCAACGCAAAACGCGGTTTTTGGGGTTGGATGCGATCGCCCGTTTACAGGAGCATTTAGATGAGTTAGAGCGCCGATTATCCCGCTGGACTCAGAAGATGCGCCAAACTCGCGATACCTTCGCCCATGAAGCGGATTCCCAAGCGGATAGTGCGGATGCTTTAACCATTAATGGGATTAAATTGTACGATCGCCAAGAACTCAATCAACTCTATCAAGACTTGATTGAACAATATGCCAGTTCCACCGAAGGAAACAAGAGTCGCTATCAAACAGGACTCGATGGACTTTGTAGTAATTTATCCAGTCAAGTCCTCGCCGATAGCAGTCCATTGTGGAAACAAAACCGGGCCGCAGGGGAAACCATGCGCCTATTTGATGTCCAACAATTAGCCGAAGTTCAGGAAGAGGATTTTCAAGACATTATTGCAGAAAAAAGCCGCAATATTATTAATCTGGCCCCGAATAGTAGTCGGATTAAACGGGAACTCGCCGCTTGCGATCGCCTGTTCAAAGTCTTTAATAATGATGTCGCTGAAATCCGCAATCAATTGGCGATCGCCTACAGTAAATCCAAACCCGTTATCCTCCTCAATCCCGCCGTCATGACGGGACGAGATGCCGGATTTACACCCTCAACTAATACCAAAGTTGCCATCGTCGGAGGGCGCACTCCCACGGACCCTGCTGCCATTAAACTTCTCCCCTTATTAGAGGAACGAGTCGGCAGTTCCGATGCGGTTACCCCATTAGGAGAAGAAGAACGACATCGGGTGGTTTTTGTGCAAGAAATGGGGGGATTTTCCTTGCGATGTATTGATGGAATGCAGGAATTGCGCCACTCCTATCAAGACTGGAAAGGACAAACCATTGAAGCGAAACGCGCCCAATTAAAAGGAGAAAGTAAAGACCCTCCAATTCCCGTTCACATCCAGAAAGAACCGCCATTTTGGGATATTTTCCCCGAGAATCCGGCAGTGTATCAATTGGTGGTATTAGGGCGTTCTCTCAATGTCCTCCGCATCGAAGAAAATCGCCAAACGAAAGAAAACCTAGTCCGTTATACCCGCCAAACCTCCATCGGCAGTGAAAATGTTGAGATATCTGCCACTTGGGAAGAAGCGGTACAAGTGCTAGAAGTCAACCAATGCCGAGGCGATCGCGAGGAAATTCAGCGTCAAGTTACGGCCCAAATCAACGCCGCTGAAACGGCAACCCAAAAGCGGGAATTGTATCAACATTTCATGGAGTATTTAGTCGAACGACAAACGGAATTGGAGAAAGAAGGCGGCAAAGATAGCTTGATTTATAAGCGAGAATCCAAAATCATCCAAGAGGCGATCGAAACCCATCGATTGCATCTCGCTGCCGCTGCATCTCCCGTCCCTCCAGCAACCGCCGCCGCCGCCGTTGTAACCCCCACCGATGCACCCCCACAAACCCATGTTTTCTGCACCAAATGCGGCAGTAAAAACCCCGCTAATTCCAAGTTTTGCTTTAAGTGCGGCAATCAATTAGTGTCTTTGAGTTAACGGTTACACACTGATTCAATTCAACCGATAAAAAAGCCCGCTTTTGCGGGCTTTTAATGCTTGTAGGGATGGCATAGAGTAAAGGCTGAATTAAAATCCTACATGACTTGCCATTGCTGGCGGAGTAAGGAAACAAAGGTATTGTATCCTTGAGAGTTTCCGGGGGAATCCGGAATAAAATATTGGGGAAAGTCTTTGTAACAGCGCCATTGTTCATGGGGTTTCATCCGCAGATACAAGACGCGACTCATTGTGCCATCGGGTTTCCATGTCATTTGGCCTCGGTTAGGTAGAGACATAATTTTTTCTCCATTTCTATTGAAAAATCGAGATTTATGCGGGTCTATTATGGCAAGTTTTAGTCAGAAATTTGTTACTATCACTACCATTTTTACCCTAAAAAGAGAATATTTTTTCGACTGAACAGAGGATATTGATGTTCCCATTCTAGCCGATTACCCTTTCCAGTCAATCCTCAGCAATGACCAGTGCGGTACAATAGCGGTAACCCTATTGTTTTTGGAATGTTATGACGATTTCTACGGCTAAACGGTTTACGATTCAGGAATATCACCGCCTCACCGAATTGGGCTTTTTCCAGGAGGGCGATCGCATTGAACTGATTCAAGGGGAAATTATCCAAATGGCAGCTAAAGGGACCGCCCACTCGGTTTGCAGTACGTTTTTACAGCAAGAGTTATTCACACTGGTCGGGAAAAGAGTGACTCTGCGAAGTCAAGAACCGATTATTCTGGGTGATAACAGCGAACCAGAACCGGATCTAGTATTGGCTAAAAATCGTTCTGATAAGTATCTAGTGTCACATCCAACCCCAGAGGATGTCATCCTGGTGATTGAAATTGCCGATTCTTCTTTACGTTACGATCGCGAGGTGAAATTGCCGCTGTATGCTAAGTCAGGGATTGCTGATTATTGGATTTTTAATTTAGTGAACAATACCCTGGAATGCTACGGCGAACCCTATCAGGATAATCGGGAAAGTTTCGGCTATCGTCACCGTCGGATTGTGTTAGCCAATGAAGTGGTTTCTTTGCCTGGTTTTTCAGATGTATTATTGGATTTGGCTGAAATCTTTCCCCATCAAAATTAGGTTAGGGAATGGGTTTGATAGATTTTTTTCACGATTTCCTAAAGAGACCCCCAGCCTCCCTCTCACCTAGAGAGGGAGTGGAGTAGGGTCAGGATTCTGCTGATTTAATGCAGCCATTTTATTCGGGAAGGCGTTGATAAGTTTCGGTTAAGGTTTTCAGGCGACTGCTAAGTTCGGGGGATAAATCTTCGGGTTTGTAACGCCAGGACCAATTCCCTTCGGGTTTACCCGGTGCATTCATGCGCGCTTCGTTGCCTAACCCTAAAACATCTTGAAATTGAGCGATCGCTTGATTGGCGATGCTACTCCATCCTAAGCGGATTAACTCCCAATTGATTTCCCCTTCTGCTGACTGTGGTTTATCTAAATAACGCCATAATTTTTCTTTTTCTTCTGCTGGCAGTTGTTGATACCATCCTACGGTGGTATCATTGTCATGGGTTCCCGGATAAACCACACAATTTTGATTCTTGTAGTTATGAGGTAAAAAATGCAGTTCTGGATGAGACTCAAAGGCAAATTGTAAAATTTTCATGCCGGGAAAATCGAAATGCTCCCGCAATGCCTCAACTTCTGGAGTAATCAGTCCCAAATCTTCGGCAATGATGGGCAGTTTGCCTAATTCCTTGCCAATGATTTCAAAAAATTCTATTCCCGGTCCTTTTACCCATTGTCCATTTTTGGCTGTTGTTTCTCCTTTAGGAACGGCCCAAAATGCTTCAAAGCCTCGAAAATGGTCAATTCGCAATAAGTTGACGGCATCAAAGGTGGTTTTAAAACGCTCAACCCACCAATCGAATTCAGTCTCTTTTAATTTCTCCCAATTATAAACCGGATTTCCCCAAAGCTGCCCGGTTTCTGGGGCAAAATAGTCCGGTGGAACTCCTGCCATTAGGGAGGTTTCTCCGGTTTCTTCTTCTAAATAAAACAAGTCTGAATTTGCCCAAACATCGGCGCTATCATGGGCAACATAAATGGGAATATCACCTACAATTTGCACATTTTTGTCGTTGGCATACTGTTTTAAGGCTTGCCATTGCTGGTCAAATTCAAATTGCAAGAATTTATAAAAACTAATGCGATTGCTGAGTTCTTGTCGAACGGTTTCTAGGGCTTCTGGTTGGTATTTTCGGACTTCTATGGGTTCCCAGGAGTTCCAGGCGGCACTGTGATGTTTCTCTTTGAGGGCCATAAATAAGGCATAGTCCTCAATCCAATAGGCGGTGCGATCGCCAAAGGTTTCAAGTTGCTGATTGTGTTCAGCTGTGGCATGGTTTAGAAAATTTTGATAGGCGGTTTGTAGGCATCTCATTTTTACAGGAATGACCTTCTCAAAGTCAACGTAACCCTTGGAAAAATCGGGAATTTGGGCTAAATCTTCTTCAGAAAGCCAACCTTTTTTCTGTAGATGTTCTGGACAAATCAACATCGGATTTCCGGCAAAAGCGGAATAGGACATATAGGGAGAATTGCCATATCCCGTTGGACTCAATGGTAAAATTTGCCAGAGTTGTTGTCCACTTTCAGCCAAAAAGTCAATAAATTGATACGCTTCAGGTCCAAAGTCTCCGATGCCAAATCGACTGGGAAAGGAGGTCGGATGCAGTAAAATACCGCTGTTTCTAGGAAAAGACATGATTATACCCAAATTAACGTTTAAATGAATGTTTTTAGAAAAGACAAACTATCTAAAAATACATACCATTGGAGTTCATAGAGTGTTATGCATTGGATTTTGAATTCCAATACTCTACAAATTTTAACCGATTTTGAGGCGGGGGGATCTACCTCGGGGATGATTTGAAATCAGTGGAAATAAAAATAATTCCAACGGAAGGGTTTGGGTTGGACCGATCGCCTGAATCTGGCCTTGAAAGTTGACTCAATTATATCGTTAGATAGAGACGCATTGGGGGGAATCTGTGCTAAGATAAATCGAAACTGGTTTGAGCCGATTTGTCGAGCCTAATCATTGGAGAAATACTCATGCCTTACCCCTGTGCACCTTGGACACTGAAAGGCCGTGCCGTGCAAACTCTCCATCCCATTGATACCCGTCGTGTGCGATCGCTCGTTCCCTCAGATTTGGCGATCGTTGAGGTTTTCCCGGGAAAAACCTTGGGAGGGGTTTATTGTGCTAAATATGGGGCCGGGTCAACCTTATTATATAATGAATTAATTGTGGTTTCTGCATTAGTGCGTTGCGGAATGCAGTTCGGTGCCTGGATTTCTCACATTTATGTGGACCATCCCGATTCGGTGGCTGGAGGTCGAGAAATTTGGGGATTGCCGAAAGAATTAGCAGAATTTACCTGGGAAAGAGACGATGGCGATCGCGTGATGGTTCACCAAGGCGACTGTCTGCTATGCAGTCTCGATTTTAGCATCAAGACCTTCCGGTTACCTATCCCATTTGCCTTTCCTAGCTTTAGCACCCTGGGTTCTAATTTACTTTTGTTTCCGGGTGAATTCATGTCTGCGATCGGTTTAGTTAAGAGTAGATTGGTCGTCCCCCCGGAGAGTCCATTTGCTATGTTGAACTTGACCCAACCTTATCTAACCTTTTCTTGTGAAGACTTGCGATTGGTTGCTGGTGCGCCACAAGTGGTCAAAGAAAGAGCGACTGCCACCCCTTATGCTCCCGCATAGCGTTCAACGTCAGAAATTCTCTTAAGTTCGTAGTAACGCCTTAAGGCGTTTTTTCCCCAGTTTATTATCACAAATTCATACCCAATTTAAGCCAAATCCAAAGACGCCTGAAGGCGTCACTACGAACAAAAAAATAAAGTTTTTATCCCTGTTTGTAGTAACGACTTCAGGCGTTTCTTACCTTTGTATTCCTCCCAGTTACTTCGCAATCCAAGCTTCAATCATGCCGACGGGAACATGAATGCTGGGATGCTCAAATACGGCCCGGACTGCTTCCGTACCTCCAATTTCTTTCAATTGCTGTAACTGTTTTTTCAGATTAGGATTGAAATTAATATGTTGCTCGATCGCCCGTTCTGCGACTGCCGAAGAAGGATTTCCCTGGGCGAGGTTTTCCAAAAATGCCTGCACTTCAGCATACAAAGCATTCATCGGACTCGTGGCTTGTTTTGCTGTCGTCGTCTTTGTTCCGGGAACCTTTTGTGCGACGGCTGCACCCGTTGAGAGGATGGGCGTATCAGGCAACTTGGGAGGATTAGAGGAAGTAAACTCTTGCGCCTGTATTCTGTCACCAGACCCGAAATTTCGGACCACTCCCGCGACATCTATCCCGGTACTCGCCCGCAACTGTTCCAAAAATGATGCCATTTTCCCGACGGTATTGCCGCTTGTGGTATCGATAGAAGTCAGATTTTGGATTCTCACATTGGGTACGGTAGAAACCATTGTTTTGAGTAGCGGTTCCAGTTTTTGCAACAGGAAAATCTCACGCGCTGAGGGTCCGGCAGATCTCCAGGATTCTGCAAGACGTTTCGTCCCCATTGCCTGGGCTTTCCCATCTTCAATGATGGCCGATGCTTTACCTTTTGCTTCGGCGATCGCCCGTTTACATTGTGCTTCAGCCGGTGCGACAACATCGGCTTGTAACTGTTGCTCCACTTGTTTAATTCGCTCGGTTTGTACGGCTACATCAGCTTGAGTTCGCGCCACTTCTGAGCCAATCTCCGCTTCAACTTCAGCCACTAATGCCGCTCGAATTGTCTTCGCATCTTGGATGCGGCGATTGGCTTCTGCACGAGTCATTTCGACTTGGCTAAAAATTCGCTTGATCGAGGTACTCTGATCATTCTCCGCCGTGCGAATCACAGACTGAGCCTTGGCTCTAGCTTCGGCAATCCGAGCATCTCGGACCAGTTCTGCTCGTTGTTTCCGTCCGATGGAATCTAAGTATCGCACATCATCGGAGATATTTTGGATTTGCAGGTTATCCAACACCAATCCTAACTTTTCTAAATCGTCCTCGGCTTCCTCTAATAAACTTTTGGCAAAGGCGATTTTATCTTCATTAATCTGTTCCGGAGTTAAGGAAGCTAGGACGCCGCGCAAATTTCCCTCTAGGGTTTCTTGGGCGATTTTCTCAATGTCTTTGCGGGTTTTGCCCAATAACCGCTCGATCGCATTGTGTATCGTCGGTTCAGTTCCGGCTATTTTAATATTGGCCACCCCTTCTACTTTCAGGGGAATCCCACCTTTAGAGTAGGCATTGCTCACTCTCAGTTCGATGATCATATTGGTGAGATCCATGCGGTAGGCGCGTTCCAACAAAGGGAGACGAACGCTGCTACCCCCTTTCACCAAACGGTATCCCGCAGTTTGATGATCATCCAGGGGACGCTCACTCCCTGCAAAAATCAGCACTTCACTGGGTTGACAGATGTAATACAAATTTTTGATGATCAGTGTACCTGCGCCAAAGGCAGTCCCTAAAACCGCCGCTAATCCTAGAATAACTTGCAGCATTTGAGTCTCCTAATTTGTCATGGGTCGTTGGTCGTTTGTCTGGGCATGAGGAGGGGACTGGAGGTAGAGTTAGTGGGGGTCAACACCCCATTCTCCCAATCTTTTCATCCAGTAGGGAGTGGACCCCACCCTAACCCGGACCTTGCCAAGGTCCGGGAACCGTTCGTGTATTCTCCCTATCTTCCCTCTATACTTTCTCTACTTCAGCACTTTCTCTACTTCAGCGACTTCCGGTTTATCTCCCTTGCTGCGGTTGAGGGTGCCGATGACATCGATGCCGAGGGTGCGATCGACGCGACCGAGGAATTGTCCGACGATTTCGGGATAGGCATTGACTAAACTGGCGATCGATTTGCCATCGCCATTGTCAATTACATGGATCCGATCAATCTGGACACGCTGGGTAATATTCGCCACCTCTCGCAGGACCATTTCAATCTGTTGGATTAAGAAGACTTCTGCGGCATCGGTGCCGGTATCTAGCCAGATTTGGGTAAAGAGGTCGTTAACTTGTGCGGTAGCTTTGGCATTTTCCTCAAATCCGGCAGCTTCCCCGCGCGATCGCAACTCTTGTGCTTGTCGCGCAGCTTCTGCGGGGAGGACTTCATCGGCTTCTAAACGGAGGCGTTCTAAGTCCGCCCGGATACTTTGTAGCAGTTGTTCGGCACGTGCTCGGGCTTCTTTGGCGGCAGCTTTTGTGCGTTCTTCTTCCGATCGCGCCTGTTGATCCAGTTCGGCTTTGATTTTTCGCAGTTCGTTATCTTTTTCCTCGATCGCCATCCGCGCCAGGGTTTTAGCGACTTGAGACTCTTGCTCAGTTTGCGCTTCGACTGCCTCAGCTTCAGCCAACGCATTGGATTCGGCAATTTCCGCATCTCGGACGATCGCAGCAATTTGGCGGCGTCCGATGGAACTGAGATAGTCTACATCATCGGAGACACTTTGGATTTTTAAGGTATCAATTTCTAATCCCAACCGTTGCAAATCATCCTGGACATCATCGGTAATTCGTTCCGCAAACCGCAGGCGATCTTCGTTGAGTTCTTCCGGGGTTAAGGTGGCAACAACGCCGCGCAGATTGCCTTCTAGGGTTTCTCGGGCGACTCGGACGATTTCTCGGCGATCGCGGTCCAGAAAGCGTTCGATTGCATTGCCAACAATTTCGGGATTACTGGAAATTTTCACATTGGCGATCGCTTGAATATTCAACGGTGTTCCCCCTTTGGCATAAGCATTTTTCACTTCTACCGGCACCGGCATCGTGGTCAAATCCATGCGCTTGACGGTTTCCAAAATGGGGATACAAACCGTGCGATGCCGGGTGACTCGATAGCCTAACTCATGTCCCTCTTTATTTTTCCGTTTCCGCCCCGATAAAATTAAAATCTCGTTGGGTTTACAGATACAGAGGATGTTATTTAAAATCCACAAGAATATTAGAAATCCAAAAATGGAAAGGCCGACTATGCCCCCGACTGAAATCAACCGATCCGTCGTCGGATTATTTTGAAGGATGGGCGGTACAGAATTGACTTGGGCTATCTGGATTTCTTGTTGCGGTTTTCTGGGTAGAACCACCGCCGAATCTGTAATACTTTCAGTCAAGAATGAAGTTTCAACAATCTCTTGCATAGCGTTAGATTCCTTTCAGATTGAGTAAAGAGAAAAATCTTTTAGAGTGCTAGGTCAATGCCGAGTAAAATTCCGCCCTATTGTTGCCGGGGATTCACCGCGATGTGATTAAATCTTTAGAGTCTTCCGAAACGACCCAGAGGCGATTGTTTTTTAGGCCCACAATAAAAACTCTGTCTCCTTTATTAAATGATTTAGACTCGTCTGTAAAGGCCATAAACTCGACATTAGCGCCTTTAATATTTACTCGGACCTTCCCTTTACTGTCACAATTGAAAGGAAAGAGCACCGTGGCAGAATGACCCACTAAGTCACTAGAACGAGTGAGACTATTGGCATGGCGTTGTCCAAGGCTTCTGAGTATCCAAACCATCGTGGTGCCACAAAAAATCCCCATCCCCGCAGCAATACCAGCCATCTGTCCGGGCGGCATTTCAGGGCGCAGCCCATTTAGGACCAGTCCTGTTAATCCAAAAAAACAACTGCCAAAGGTCCAAAATTTGAGACTAAAGAACGGCAAGAGAAAGAGGCGCTTAACCCAACTTTCCCGTTTTAACGGGCCCAATTTTTTACGGTTTTCGGGAATTTCTAGGTCTGCATCAAAGGCTACCCCGAAATCTGCACCGTCGAGTCCTCCAATCGCGGCGAACACGACGAAGATCCCGCCAATGCCGAAACAAAAAAGATAAATAGGCATCATTTTAATAGCCTCGTCTGCTTATGAATTTTTCAGACATCATTACATTGTTGCAAAAAAAAACACAAGCGTCCAGTTTTGTTAAGAAAATTTGTGATGAGTAGGATTGCCGGTTCTGTAGCAGCAACGGCGATCGCCCTGGAGTGATGGGACCTTTCTCGGAAAAATCAACATCCCAATTCAGGGACTTAGAGCATTTTGAGAGAATCTGGTATCTGAGGACTTTTGCGCGAATGGGGAGAATTTCATGGGTTGGGGTCTGCATCGGAGGCGATCGCCCCACTTTTTCTGAGATAATAATGTCCCTAACTCTAAATTAAGGAAAACTTAATGCGACTATCACAAATGCTGTTTGTTACCCTCCGTGAAGACCCCGCAGAAGCGGAAATTCCCAGTCATAAACTCCTATTACGGGCCGGTTATATCCGTCGGATTGCCAGTGGCGTTTATGCTTATTTGCCTTTGATGTGGCGGGTTCTCAAAAAAGTCTCCAATATTGTGCGCGAGGAAATGGATGCCACTGGTGCTCAAGAATGTCTGTTGCCGCAATTGCAACCGGCTGAGTTATGGCAAGAGTCAGGACGCTGGGAGACTTACACCAAGGCAGAAGGGATTATGTTTGCCCTCACCGATCGCCAGGAACGAGAAATGGGACTGGGGCCAACTCACGAAGAGGTAATCACAGCGATCGCCCGAGATATGATTCGGTCTTATCGTCAACTTCCCGTCCATTTGTATCAAATTCAAAATAAATTTCGCGATGAAATTCGTCCCCGGTTCGGATTAATGCGCGGACGAGAATTCATTATGAAAGATGGCTATTCTTTCCATGCAGACGAAGCCAGTTTACAGAAAACTTATGCGGATATGGACTGGGCTTATAGCAATATGTTTCGCCGTTGTGGCTTAGAATTTCGCGCGGTTCAAGCTGATTCCGGGGCCATTGGCGGGGCGGCATCCCAGGAATTTATGATCTTAGCAGAAGCTGGAGAGGATGAAGTTCTTTATACCGAAGATGGCAAATATGCCGCCAACATAGAAAAAGCAACCTCATTACCTCCCGATGCAAAACCGAGTGCTTTTGTTCTCTATGAAAAACGAGAAACTCCCAACACAAAAACCCTTGATAAACTCTGTCAATTTCTGAACTGTTCTCCCACAGAAGTTGTCAAAAATATCATTTATCTGGTTGTCTATGACAATGGGAGAATGGTGTTGGTCTTGGTGAGTATTCGCGGTGATTTAGAAGTCAATGAAGTGAAACTCTATAATGAGTTAGCAAAATTGGCCCCGACTTATGGCGGAAATGCCATCATTGCCGTTGATATTCCCTCGGAACAGGTGCAGCAACAATTAACCCTCAAGCCTTTACCATTAGGATATATTGGTCCAGATTTAGCTGATAATTATATCACCCCAGCGGGACAGTTGCAACCCGGTTTTTTACGATTTGCCGATCGCACTGTGGTGGAGTTAAAGAATTTTGTCACCGGAGCCAATGAAACCGATTATCATATTGTGGGTGCCAATTGGGGAGAACAGTTTCCCTTAAGCGATCGCATCGTCGATTTACGCAAATCCCAAGCAGGCGATCGGGCAGTTCATGACCCCAGTCAAGTCCTCAAAAGTGCGCGAGGCATTGAAGTCGGTCACATCTTCCAACTGGGAACGAAATATTCCGAAGCATTGGGAGCAACCTATACCAATGAACAAGGGGATAATGTTCCCTTAATCATGGGATGTTATGGCGTTGGGGTCTCTCGATTAGCCCAGGCTGCTGTAGAGCAATCCTATGATAAAGATGGCATCATTTGGCCCGTGGCGATCGCGCCTTATCATGCCATTATTTGCATTCCCAATATTTCCGATATTCAACAGGTCGAAGTTGGAGAAAACCTTTACACAGAACTCAATGCAGTCGGCATCGAAACCCTGTTAGATGACCGAGAAGAACGGGCCGGAGTGAAATTTAAAGATGCCGATTTGGTGGGAATTCCCTATCGAATTGTTACGGGACGGTCTCTCAAATCCGGTAAAGTAGAAGTCGTAGAACGGGCGACTAAAACCTCCCATGAAATTGCCATTTCTGAAGTAGCGGCTACCCTAAAGCAATGGATTGATGCGGCTTTGTCTTAACCTGTTCCTGATAGCGAGGAATTAGTTATTAGTTAGTAGGGTGGGCACTGCCCACCTAGCCCTGTCAAGGTGGTAAATTTAATGACGAAAAATCGTGTTTTTTTGTAGGGGTTTGGTCACCAAACCCTCCCCCCTAATGTAGGGGTTTGGTCACCAAACCCTCCCCCCTAATGTAGGGGTTTGGTCACCAAACCCTCCCCCCTATCGGAACCCAAAAACAAGAGTGCGATCGCCAACACAGGCGATCGCACAGCTTAAAAATTGCAGGAGTTCGACCTTAGCACATCTGAGGGATTGTCATGGGCGATCGGCTCGAATCCCGCAACCCCTGAGTGATATCATCAAGCGGCTCCCTCCTCACCGAACTGGAAACTTAAACGTCATACACCCGGGCTTCATCTGCCTCGGGGTTTTCTTCGCAGTATTCCTCAAACGCACTCTTAACGGGTTTCATCGCCCGTTGATGAGACGCTTCGGCTTGCAGTTCTTCCACGGCATCCCAAGCTGCCGCACATTCTTTAGAAGTTGGGCCTTCTTGTGCACAAATGGCTCGGGCTTCCTGAACCGCTTTTTCCAGTTCACTATCGAAGTGTTTGGCTTTGGGTTTTTCTACAAAATCACTCTTAGTTAGAATATCGCTCACCGAAATAATCCCGAGCAAGTCTCCTTTGATGACGGGAGCACGACGGATGCCGGTATTGGCGAACAACCGCGCCACATATTCTACACCGAGGTCAGGATTGACAACGATACAGGGTTTGGTCATAATTTCATACACCCGCATCTGCTTCGGGTCATGTCCAAACGCCGCTACCTTGTAAACGATGTCCGTTTCGGTCACAATGCCATAGGCATCTTCATCATGGCGACGGGATACGACTAAACCACGCAAGCCCTTTTCTTTCATGAGCTTAACGGCTTCTGCAACAGTGGCGGATCCGCGAATGCTCACCACGTCTTTGGTCATAATATCTTGAGCTTTCATCATTCTTACTTCCCCTCGGGGCCAATTATTTTTAGGGCTAGAGCGATCGTATAATAAAATGGGGCATCCGCAGCGAGGAGGGAGCAAATTGAGTCGGTTAGTGGTGTAAACCGGCTTGCCAAATCCCAATATAAACGCGCTCTGCCTTTTGAACGCCGGAGGATGTGGAGCGGATTTCCCACTCGATCGCCCCTTTGAGGTGACCCAGGGCAAACCTGTACCGGCGCACTTGACCTTGCCACACTTGTTGAAATCCGGAGGTGATTTCTTCATT
This sequence comes from Phormidium pseudopriestleyi FRX01, assembly GCF_017313335.1. Classification (GTDB taxonomy): domain Bacteria; phylum Cyanobacteriota; class Cyanobacteriia; order Cyanobacteriales; family Laspinemataceae; genus Laspinema; species Laspinema pseudopriestleyi. The sequence goes on from NZ_JAFLQW010000474.1 coordinate 18,531, forward strand.
AAGCTGGCAACCTAACATACTGTTTAAAGTGCCTAGAATAATGTCCGTGTTGACGCTTTGAGCAAACGAGGCTTCAGTTTGCTGCAAAAGTAGGGATTGGCGATCGAACAGGAATCCGAGACTCACCTGATGGGGAATCAGGTCATAAGTGACAGCATGAGTATTGGGCCAATATCCCGGAAGGGTTTGACTGGGAAATCCAAACATTTGGAAGACTGAATCTTGATGAATTCCCGGTTGAAATCCAGGAATCCCTAGGCCGATTGGTTCCTGACGGCAGGGGATATTTTCTGGGTTAAGGGTGGGTTCTTCAAAGGGGTTAGATTCCCGAAGGATCGAGAGCAGGGGCAGTGGACCCAGGTTGGCTCCGACTGCCTGGGCAGCCCAAAGGGCGGGAGAATGGACTAATATCACCGAAAGTCCTGTGAGGACAAGACTGATGAGGCTAACCTGACTAATCAAAATCATCGCTCGATTCCTGACAAAGGATCCTGCACCCGTGATGCGGCCAAACGTGGCACGAAACGTTTTTAAATCGTAGTTTGGGGCGATCGCCCCGCCATCTCCGTTTCAGCGATCGAGCTGAACCTGGCAAAAACTCAGTAGATATGGGATTACAGCACATCTGGTCAGTGCTGTGAATTGTGCCCCTAGGGAAGATAGACTGGACAACAGGGCCGATTGTTCGAGGTCCGATCGCAACGGTTGGAGGGTTGAGAACTGATGCTTTCGCACCCTAGGCAGTCCCAGGGGAATCTCAAGCAAGGTGACCCGCTCATCCCAGACCCTAGGCGCTTAATTCCAGGTAAATCTGCACCGCATCAAGTGCCGCAGGCAAAATAAATGCCTGGGCGATTCGCGCAACAGGTACTATTGGTGGGTCAACCCATCGGGCATAATGGCTCCAGTAAACTTGACATCCCGGAGGTTGGTCCGATATAGATTCGTATCCATTAAAATTGCATTGGTGAGGTTGGCTCCCGTGAGGTTGGACCAACCCAGGTTGGCTCGATACAAACTGGCCCCTTCTAAATTCGTCCCGCGCATGGTGGTCCAACTCACGTTAGTTCCCCGAAGCTGGCTTTTCGTTAAATCCGCTCCGGCTAGATTGGATCCACTCATATTGGCCCGACTCAAGTCAGAATCTCGGAGATTGACGCCGGTTAAGTTGGCTCCATTTAAGGTGGCATTCGTCAGATTCACCTTTTCCATAATCGCCTGAATCAGAATGGCGATCGTCAGGTTGGCCCCTTCTAAATTCGCGCCGGTCAAGTTGGCTTCACTTAAGTTCGCTCGACTGAGATTGGCCTGAGTTAAGGTCGCTTCTTGGAGATTCGCCCAACCCAGCCTCGTCTCGCTGGCCAGAGCCTGTACCATTTTGGCTTTCTGTAAATTAGCTCGTTCGACAATGGCTCGGCTAATATTTGCCAGACCTAAGTCTGCCTCACTTAAGTCTGCCCTACTTAAGTTCGCATTAATCAGATTGGCTTCTCGCAGGTTAGCTTGATGAAAGTTTACCCCCATGAGATTAGCTTCTCGCAGGTTGGCCCCGGTGAGTTTGGTAGAGGTCAGGTTGGCTTGACGCAGGTCAGCATCGCGAAAAGTGACTTCACTTAAGTCCAACCCCGCTAAATTGGCACCAATCAAGTTGAGGTTGCGAAAATCTCTTTCTCCAGTTGCATATCGCTCTAGTAATTCATTTACATCCATGTCCTGTCGCCTCTTTGCTATCGCTCTGTGCAAGTCTAGTGGTGGGTGCTTCCAATGTATCGTTTTCAATGTCACAAATCATTTTAAAGAAGAATTGAAAGTGGTCATTGGTCATTGGTCATTGGTCATTGGTCATTGGTCATTGGTCATTGGTCATTGGTCATTGGTCATTGGTCATTGGTCATTGGTCCTTGGTCATTTGTCATTGGTCATTGGTCATTGGTCATTGGTCATTGGTCATTGGTCATTGGGGGAGACTTACAAAAGTAGGTTTTTTAGGTTTCCGGTCCCCTCCCCTTGGCAAGGGGAGGGTTAGGGTGGGGTCCTTATGACGTAGCGATCGCCAC
>NZ_JAFLQW010000623.1 GCF_017313335.1 Phormidium pseudopriestleyi FRX01
AAATGTTCCTTACTCCGTAAGCTTTACAGCCCAAGGGTTTTCGTCCTTATTTCCTACTTTTAGGCTCTCAAGTAGGAAAAACAGTCTGTATCCCCCGCCAGACAAAGGTTAGCAACAACACAAAAATCAATTTGGCCGGGAGAATGAAACAGCCCTGAAGACACAGGGGAGGGCTTTTTGCTGCTTTCCCTCGGATGGGAATCCCCCTCCCTGGGTTAAGGATTTATGGGGAATCCGGTTTTAAAAGTCAGTTTTCTCTTTAACCCGCACAGACATCGTTTCGTCTCTATCGTTCCACCATACCTGGGTGGGTTCGAGTTGCTGCAAGTACCGGGTTGGGTTCACCCCACTCCTCATTCCCCCCCTAGGGGATGTTACCCTAGAGGGAATCGGCAATATGAACCCGATCGCGGAACCCTAACTCGAATATTGAGGAGTCAAACGTGGTTGCAAGTCCCGAACAACAACAAGTAACAACCCAAGTCAGCAGTGGCAGTGAGTCGCAAGGCGATCGCGTCGCTGTTTTATTGATGGGGTATGGAGAAGTCGAAAGTTATGACGACTTCGCCAATTACAATGAGCAAGCGCTGAATCTGCTGACGGCGAAGTTCGCACCTGTTCCAAGCTGGATATACCCCCCCCTGGCAAAATTACTCGCCATCTTTGATTTCCATGAGTGGAGTCATCAACATGGCAAATTCATCTCCCCTCACAATGCCATTTTTGAGAAACAACGTGAGGGAATCGAGCATGAACTGCAACATCAGTGGGGCGATCGCATTAAAGTCTTCAAAGCCTTTAACTTCTGTGCACCGCACCTTCCAGAGCAAGTTCTCACACAAATTAAAGCGGAAGGATTTGATAAACTGCTAATCTATCCCCTGTTAGTGGTCGATTCTATCTTTACCAGCGGTATTGCCGTAGAACAAGTCAATTTAGCCCTAGAAAAGCTCAAGGATGGCAATGGCGAACATTGGGTTAAGGATATGCGATATATCCCTTCTTTTTATAACCAACCCGGCTATATCAATTTGATGGCACAAATGGTCGAACAAACCATTGCTGCTGAACTCACTGGGGAACATCTCGCCTCACAAATCGGAATTGTGCTAATGAATCACGGTTGCCCTCACAAGGCAAAAGGTTTTACTTCGGGAATTACCGAAAGTCAAGCTCTCTATGATGCAGTGCGGGATAAGCTGATTGAGCGCTATCCTCTGATTTCCGTGGGTTGGCTGAATCACCAAACCCCTTTGATTGACTGGACTCAACCGAATGCAACTCTGGCTGCACAGAACTTGATCCAACTCGGTGCTAAAGCTGTTGTGTTTATGCCGATCGGGTTTGCGACAGAAAATCATGAAACCCTGCTGGATGTGCATCATATTATTCATGATTTAGAAAAACGCCACTCCGATGTGAGTTATATTCAGATGCCCTGTGTGAACGAACAGCCGGAGTTTTTGAGAATGGTGGCAGAATGGGCGAACCCCCTGATTGAAGAGTTACTCAGCGATCGCGCGGCGGTAGCCGGAACCCCATTAGTTGCAGTCCCTCACACCCATCACCATCAACACCATCACTAAAAATCTATCTTAAGGTGGAGAGGCGATCGCATATAAGTTGTGTTCCTCCTATGGAGTGAAATCACCGGATAATCAAGGGACCCGTTTTCCAGAGGAAGACGGGTTTCGTCCGGTGAAGTTAGCAAACAGATATCAGTTTCTGTGGTAAACTGGTCGGACATCCCCGGATGAAACAATTCATCAAAAACGAGAGTCTTACAGAGACACTCGGACTGGGGGCTTGGGATGAACCTCCAGAGAATCTCTTGAATAGAGGGATAATTCAGAAAAATGCTGTCATGGATTGGATGCTAAATTAGAAAACTGACACAATTGCTCGAAATTGAGTCGTTTATGTTTATAGGGGCTTTCTTCCAGGAGAAAGCCCCTTCCCATCGTCTAGTGCGTACATTTTGTTATGGTGAGGGAGAGTCAAAAGACCTTGAAAGTCAGAAATTGGATAAAAATGGAGCATCAGGAAAATAAGAATCCATCCATTCTTTTACCCGTCAGTCCTAGCGATCGCCTACCGGGATCACAAGTATGATAAGCTCTCTAGCGATCCCCAAAACTGGGAAACCGCAGTCCGTGCCATCACGATTGAAATCCCCGGTGATCACGATCGCACAACCGAAGGCGATCGGATCACCCAAATTGATGGAAAATTCGTTGAGCATGAACGTCAGTATTCCTCACGGTGTTGAGGAGGAGTCATTTATGGATTATACGTGGAAACCTTTTCTGTGGTTATTCGGCACAATCGCCCTGCAAGTCGTCACTCTGAGCTTTGCTGCCGTGATAGTAGTGGCAATTTCATCCCATTAAACTCGATAGCGATCGCACATTTTCCCGGTCTCCCCAAGGCTAACTTCCGTTGCGGCTTCTAACCTCTAGGCCATATTCTCAATCAGCATTCTTAACAGCTAAATAGGACCAAATGCCATCCCCAGTCTGCACCGTCCGTCTCTAACCCGACCCTAACCCAATCGTCGGTGGAGTCGCGTGAAGGTCAACAGATACCGGATCCCTCGATTCGGCAGGCATTAAACCCTCCCCTTGGGTAGATCGTCCAGGGGGAGGGTTTTAATTGCAGGATCAATAGGGATCAAGGCATTGCGAGCGAACAAACGTTAAACTAGAAACGGGACCTAATTTCGAGGGATAAATCGCCGAGAGTTCATCTTTGGGACCTCAGCATAGACCACTTCAAACAGGCACAGGTGAAGCGATTGAATGTCAGGAACCCCATAGCTGAAGCTAGGGGCTTGTAAGAGAAATCCCGCAAGCCTATTCTGACCAGCTATCGTCTTAACTGACTACGTTTTTTGAGTCACGACACCAAGGAGATGCGAAGCTAGTTCCCTGCCCTGTCAT
>NZ_JAFLQW010000640.1 GCF_017313335.1 Phormidium pseudopriestleyi FRX01
CCCCCATCTTTTCCAGCTTGACCCGGAGTCAACCCCAAGTGAGCCGCAAAACGCCGCCCTAAATCTTGCTTAACGGCTTCACTAGAACTGATGATTCCATTAACCAAAGCATCTATTTCTAAATAATCCATAGTCTTTAAACTTGACTGGGCTGTTTACCAGGTAAAGTAGTATTCACTATTAAGTTGTGATGCATTAAAATAACTCCTAAAAAAATACATTCTCCAGGTGTGGTTTTCATTCCTAATTCTTCCAAATTCTCAGCTATGTCTTGCGTTAACATCAAGGTACGTTGATATCTATCCTTTTTTTTGGCATCTTTCATCAAGTCTTTCTGATCATCCAATTCGTTGTGATAGTGTTTCAGTTGGCCATCCTTCCATTCTTGCCAAATCTTTTGTACCTCTACTACAGGCTGATTTGGGTCTGCTTCATTTATTTTCTTTTTGACAAAATTGGCATAGCTAATCGCCCAGCCTGGTAACTGATCGCGGCTAGTCCTTAATGCCTCGGAAAGCGCTTGCATTTTTTTAAGTTCTGATTCAGTGAGCAGATACTTTAGTTGATTGTCTTGATTTTTATCCTCTATTTCTAAATTACTGGTGGCCTGAGCGATCGCTGCATCTGCAATTATATCCGATTTAGGATTTTGAGAAGTATTTTTACTCATTGATTTTAATCCTCCATTCTTTCATTTATAGATCAGTTAAGGTTCAAGCAAGGCTAAGAAATAATCAAATAATTCAGCATAACTCTCTTTTTCCCAAATATATTCATAATTTTGATAAGTTGCATCTTGAATTTCATTTTGCAAGTTTTCCATTTCTGGCGCAATTCGACAACTTTTGGGTTTATCATTGGAGAGAATTTTAGAGACAACATCTTCAACTGATTTAGCTGTGATACCAAGAGGCACAATGATAACCTGTGGGTTTGAACCCGTTTTAGATTCGAGTTGAGAAAAAACCTTCAAAGTCCTCGGAAGATTACGCAAAGCCTTATTTTTTTGAGAGGCATTAATTGGAACTAAAATCAAATCTGGCTCATTACCCAGGATAACCTGAACCGTATTTTGAAGAGGGCTATCAATATCTAAAACCACATGATCAAAATAAATTGGATTGGCTTCTTTCTTGATAGATTTTTTATCTTTATTCCAAATAACCTTACTATTTTCTACTTTGTATGAATCTTGTAGCTTAGTTGGAATCTGACCCTTTGTAAAAAATTGCCAAAGGTCGGCTTGGTCGTCACAATCAACGAGAAGGACGCTATCTCCCCTGTTAAGCAACACACCGGCGATATGAACGGCTAAAGTAGTTTTTCCAACACCGCCATCATTATGCGTACATAGAATAATCAAGTCTTAGCTCCTCCACTTCAGTCTCTTAATTATTTTAGCATCCTAGGGCATCGGTACACTAGAGGTTAGAAATCTGGTTTTTCAAACAAACGCAACTAATCAGGAACTAATCTATTACAAAACCCGTTGGATGTGGCCTCCTGATTGAATAGGAGACCGAGGCCCTGATAATCTTCCGTAACTGTTTGCCTCTGGAATACTCTTGTATTGGGTGCAGACGAACGCTAACAATACAGTATAGCTTAGTTGATTAAATATTGTGATGGCAATGTTTTCTAACCCTCAATCGGTTGGGCCTATAGAAACGAATCCTGCATAAAAGGCTTATTTTGACATTTCCACTAACTCTGACATCCCATTGATACAACCTAAAATTAACCCATCAATCCCACTGACTGGCAATATCGGCGTTTTTAATTGAGCCGCTAAATCTTCAACGGTCATATTATCTAAAAACCGGGTTTCCCCATGTTTTAACATCACATCGGGTAACAAAATTGCATCGCCTAACTGTTTATTTTCCAACCCGTTCAGCAAATCTTGACCTGTTAACACTCCAGTGACACTCATGGTTTGTCCCCAGAAGTCGCTACAGAGGGCTACCATTTCTATCTGCAATCCTTCTACTGAATTGAGGCGGCCTACAATGGGTTGAAAGGCTTTTTCTACGGCATTTCCCACGACCCAGGTGAATTGTCGCGGGGGAGACACCTTTGGCGGCAATAATTCTGCGGCAATTTCATCAAACTCTTCTAAGAATTGACGGATAGAACCGACGCCATTGCCAATTTGGGGATAGTCTTCATAGTCAGATTCTGGGGGTAATTCTTCACCGGCAATCAGAAACCATTCATCGGCTAACCAGGCAAAGGTTGAGCCTAATGTTTTGCGGAATTTGAGTTGTAGGGTTTGGACTTTTTGGATGACTTCTCGGGCTTTTTCTGCGGTGACGGGGATGAGTTCATCTTCCTCGGGACGAAAGCGAGTTAAGCCGACGGGGACGACGGCTACGGATGCGACGGCGGGAATGTCTCCACTGCCAAATCTGGCTAAATCTAAGAGGGTGGTTTCGAGGTGGTTTCCATCATTAATGCCGGGACAAACGACGACTTGAGCATGAATTTGTAGGCGTTTTTCTTCAAACCAGCTTAATTGGTCGAGAATCTGGCTGGCGCGAGGATTTTTTAACAGGCGAGTGCGGATATCGGGTTCGGTGGCATGGACGGAAACGTAGAGGGGAGAGAGGCGCATTTGTTCGATGCGGTTCCACTCTTTTTGGCTGAGGTTGGTGAGGGTAAGGTAGGAACCATAGAGAAAGCTGAGGCGATAGTCATCGTCTTTGAGATAGAGGGTATCTCGCATTCCCGGAGGTTTTTGGTCGATGAAGCAGAAGGGACAGCGATTATTACATTGAATTAATCCATCAAATAAGGCGGTTTCAAATTCGAGTCCAAGGTCTTCATCGTAGTCTTTTTCAATTTCTAATTGATGGGTTTTGCCTCGGGTATCGATGACTTCGAGTTCGAGGAGTTCATCGGCACAGAGGAATTGATAATCAATTAAGTCTCGGGGTTTTTGTTGGTTGATGGAAACGATCGCATCTCCGGGTTCAAAGCCAATTTCAGCGGCGATAGAGTCGGGAATTACTTTGGTAATGACGGCTGGACGGATGGAAGATTCACTCATGGATTTTTAGCGAGTAAGGTAGATGTTGAGTGGATTTAGAAACCCGGTTGTTTCGAGATACCGGGTTTCGGGGGTTGTGGGTTAACTCACGCGCGATCGCGGTTGCAGGGGAATTTCAATGCCAAATTCGGTCCCGCTTCCCGGTGCACTGGTGCAGGTGAGTTCTCCACCATGTGCTTCTACAACAATTTGATAGCTGATGGATAACCCGAGTCCCGTCCCGGAACCTACAGGTTTGGTGGTGAAAAATGGGTCAAAAATCCGCCTTAATACTTCATCGCTCATTCCGGGACCATTATCGGAAATACGGACGATCGCCGAGTTGCGACTACTGAGTTCGGTGCGAATCTGAATCATGGGTGTCGCTATGTTTTCATCTTTTTCTAACGAATAAATCGCATTACTTAAAATATTCATGAACACCTGATTCAGTTCCGAGGCGTAACAGGTGACTCGGGGTAAAGTGGCATAGTCTTCAATCACCTCAATTCCCCGTTGTTCTCCTTCGCATCGGAGTCGCGGTTGCAAAATCATCAAGGTACTCTGGATGCCTTCATGAATATCCACGGGTTTCATATCTGCTTCATCATGACGCGCAAAGTTTCGCAGGGAGAGGACAATATTGCGAATCCGTTCTGCGCCTCCTTTCATAGAATCAAGCAGTTTCTGCAAGTCTTCCACGAGAAACTCTAGGTCGAGTTCTTCCAGGGTTTCGGTGATAATTGGGGTGGGATTGGGATATTCCTGTTGATAGGTTTGAATTAAATTCAGCAGTTCTTGGACATATTGGGAAGCAGGGGTGAGGTTGCCATAAATGAATCCCACGGGATTATTAATTTCATGAGCAACTCCGGCTACCATTTGTCCAAGTCCGGACATTTTTTCACTTTGAATCAGTTGCGCTTGGGTCCGTTGCAGTTCATGTAAGGTTTGTTCGAGGCGGGTATTTTTTTCGTTTAACTCCTGGGTGCGTTGTTGGACTTTCTGCTCGACAGAGGCATATAAAAGCGCATTTTCTAGGGAAATTGCGGCTTGTGCTGAGAGGAGTCTTAAGACTTCTAATCGATTGCTGGTAAAAGCTCCTGTGGTGAGATTATTTTCTAAGTATAGAATTCCAATTAATTGACCGCGATCAAGGATCGGAAGGCACAGAACCGATTTTAAGTTGTGGGAAATAATATAAGGGTCGGCGGTAAATTTGCCTTCGGTGGCAGCATCGGTTAAGACGACATCGGATTTCGTCCGTTCGACATAGTTAATGATGGTGACGGGGACTTGATCCGGTTCGAGCGATCGCCCTCCCAGGGTTCCCGGTGCAGTTTGAGCGACGGTGACTTCTTCGCGATCGACTGACGCTTCGGCGGCAATGGTTAGTTTATTTTCCGTCAGTAAGATTAAACATCCTTTTTGTGCCCCAGCATTTTCGATGGATATTTTCATCAATTTTGCCAGTAATTTATCCAGAACAATTTCTCCTGAAATTGCTTGAGATGCTTTCATTACTGAGGCTAAATCCAGGATACCAGCATGATTGTCGGTGGTGGTATGAATCGCGGTGGTGCGAGTGTCGATCGCCCCGGAATGACCCGGTGCTTTGGTCAGTAATTGCGGATAAATCGCCTCTAATTCGGTGACTTTTCTCAACGCACCCCAGCGTTGATATCCATAGTAGGCTTCTCGCAGGTGAACTCGGGCATATTTTTGTTTATTCCGTTGGAACCAATATTGTGCCGCCAGTTCGTTAGCTAAGGCTTCGTTTTGGATAAAGTCATATTTGCGGGCGGATTCTATGGCGCGATCGTACAAATCAAGGGCTTCCTCTTCGTCTCCCGCAATCCGGGCGAGTTCCGCTGCCACTAACAGATATTTATGTTCAAAGTTATCGGGACAATTATCGGTCCAAACTTTCATCTGTTGTTGATTAGCGGCGATTTTCTCCTGATACTCCGTTTGTTCTTCGGGTGATGCCTCAGCATACAGTGCACATAACAGCATGGAGTGATAAAAATTATAGTCCGTTGTTGGCAGAGTGCCGGTAATATACAGCAGATATTTTTCCGCTTCTAAGGCACAAGTCTTGGCTTCCTCTAGGCGATTATAGAGATAGAGAACCTGTAATTTTCGGATTAAATAACTACAGAGGGCATAAAATTTATTGTCCTGATAACAACTTGCCAAATACTCGGCTTCGCTGGTTTCTTCATAAGAAAATTCTAGGGGGTCGGGTGTGATTTTCATTAAATTAAAGAGTATCAGTTGTAACCCCAGGGCGAGGTCACTTGAGATTTGATTTTTGGTTTTTTGGGTGAAATGGAAACAAGAAGTGGTTTCTTTACTGATTTGAAAGATGTTTTGACCCTCAAAAAAGGAGTTAAGAACTGTATTATGAAGAATATAACCTGCATATTCTAAATCCCCAGATTCCAAGGCGGCTTGATATCCTTCTTTGTTGAGGCTTTTGGCTTCTTTGATATGTTTAAACCAAAAAATTAAACCGTTGGCCAATCCGGCATAAGCCTTGCTTTTTAGTTCAATGCTTTCCCATTTTTCAGTCAGATTTACCGCTAATAATCCAAATTCATAGCCCGATTTATAATCTCCCAATACTGAATTCAGCAGCAGTCCATAGTTGATAAAGGAAATACAAGACTCAGGGATGCTGCCATATTCCAGAGAAAGATTTACCCCTTTGAGGACGATCACCATCCAGAGTTGGGGGTCAATCAAGTAGGCTGGCGGGGCAACGGTGGTTAGCAGTTTTAAGGCAACTTTGATTTCGGGTCGAGTGGTCTGAGGTTCATCGATTAACCGGGCAATTTCTTTCCCTTCCCATTTGGCTTTGGCGGCAGCAAATTCGGCCCCGATCGCCGTTTGCAAATCTGTTTCAGGTAACTCAATTCCCAGGAGTCTGAGGGCTTCCCGTCCAGTTTTTACCCCGAGGCTGTATTCCCCGCGTAAGACATATTGCAGTAACAGCAGATTCTTGACTTCCGCCTTTTCTAAAACCGATTGGGTCCGGTTGAGAATTTCCTGGATAAAGGTTTCCGATTCTTCAAAGTTGCCATTGAGGTACTCAACCAGTGAGCGTTGTTTGTAGAGTTCCAAAATCAACTCATAATCGCGGTCCCAAATGGTTTCGGTGAGACGGTCCATCCCGGCTTTTAAATATTGCTGGGCTGCGATATATGCGGTGGCATTTTTAGCCTTTTTAGCTGCCTCTAAATTTAAAGTCGCCAGTTCTATAATTTCCGCCTCTTCCTCAATCAGCGATCGGCCTACATTCAAATGATCCACCAGTTCAAATATTCTATCCGCCCAATATTCTTCCGGGGTGCTGGCAACTAACATCCGACCAATTTGCAGGTGAACTGCCTTTTTTTGGGAGTCTTCAATTAAGGCATAAGCGGCCTGCTGCACTCGGTCATGTAAAAATTTATAGTTGAGAATTAAGAGGGGATTAATAGAACTTGGGTCAGTGACTTCTTCCGGGGTGATGGGTAGGATTAATCCCTCGGCGATCGCCGGGGACATATCAGAAAAAGTCCCAAAAGATTCCTTGGCATAAATTAAGGACAGGGTATTTAAGTCAAATTGGTTCCCCAAACAGGACCCTAGACGGAGCACTTCCTGGGTTGCTTCTGGCAACTTCCGCAATTTACTAATCATCAATTCAACGACATTATCCGTAATCCCCACGGCCTTAATTTGCTCAATATCCCATTGCCATCCCCCAATTTGGTTCGTACCGGCATTGGGATTAAAGATGAGCAGGTTCTCTTGATACAGCGTCTTCAAAAATTGATTGACAAAGAAGGGATTCCCTTGGGTTTTCTGAACCACTAATTCTGCTAAGGGTTGTACAGTGGTCCGGTCCTGATGCAATGTCTCACTAATCAGTTGGTTGATTTGGTCAATCCCCAAGGGGGCTAAGGTCATTTGATTAATCGTTGCCCCTTGTTTCCGCAATCCATCCAAGGTGAGGGTCAAAGGATGAGTGGGGTTGACTTCATTATCCCGATAAGCCCCAATGGGAAATAGATATCGGGTCTGTTCATCGGTCATCATTAACTCAATTAGCTTGAGTGTTGCCGAATCTGCCCACTGCAAGTCATCCAGGAAAATGACTAAGGGATTTTGTGGGGTGCAAAAGACGCGAATAAAGTTTTGAAAAACTAAATTAAATCGGTTTTGAGATTCACTCGGTCCGAGTTGAGTGACTGGATTTTGATGACCAATAATTAGCTCAACTTCTGGAATAACATCAATAATAATTTGACCGTTAGAACCCAGAGCATTTAATATCTTGTCTTTCCAAACTTCAAGCTGTTTTTCACTTTCGGTTAAGAGTTGTTCCACTAAATCAGAAAAGGCGCTGACAATGGCTGAGTAGGGAACATAACGCTGGAATTGGTCAAACTTTCCAGAAATAAAATAGCCTTTTTTTTGGTTAATTTTATGTTTAATTTCATCGACTAACGCCGATTTTCCAATGCCGGAATACCCGCCGACTAAAATCATTTCGGTATGCCCGCCCATGACCCGCTCAAAGGCGTTCATAAATCGTTCGATTTCCGATTGCCTACCATACAATTTTTGGGGAATTTGAAATTTATCAGAAATATCCATCCGTCCCAGGGGGAACTCGGAAATGGTCCCGGTGGTTCTCAGTTGGCTGAGACATTCCTCTAAATCGGCTTTTAACCCCCAGGCGCTTTGATAGCGGTCTTCGGGACTTTTCGCCAGGAGTTTGAGGATGATGTCCGAGAGGGCTTTGGGAACCTCTGGGTTATGGTGATGGGGGGGAGTTGGCTCGATCGCAATGTGACAATGCACTAATTCGATCGCATCGGTGGTTTCAAAAGGCAGGCGATCGCTCAGAAGTTCATAAAGAGTCACCCCCAGGGAGTAAAAATCACTGCGGCGATCGAGCGATCGGTTCATTCTGCCGGTTTGTTCCGGGGACATATAAGCCAGGGTCCCCTCTAAAGCACCGGACTTTTCTACCGTGGGATGTTCTCGGGTCAACACCGTGGAGATACTAAAGTCGATGACTTTGAGTTGTCCCGTCACCGGGTTAAAGGCAATATTCGCCGGATTAATATCTTTGTGAATAATATTCGCTGAATGCAGTTCCGCCAAACTTTCGGCGATTTTAATAGCGAGGTTGAGAAATCCGAGGATGGTAAATTTTTGGGAGGTGATTAACTGCCTTAAGGATTCTCCCCCAAAATCCTCTAGGCTCATCATTAAGGTATTTTGATATTTTTCCAGGCTATAGGCTTTAATAACACCGTTTAAATTAAAAGACCGAATTAATTCATATTCTTGTTGATAACTAGCCAGTTCTTGGTCCGTGGGATAGTCTTTATGGAGAACTTTCAGGATAACGGGTTGTCCGTCGAACTCTCTACGTCCTCGATAGACAAGGGTGTTGGAACTTTCGTAAATTTTTGCAAGAATTTGATAGCCTGGAACCGATAACATCATTCAGTTCTCCCTTAGAAGGTGCTGCTTCCCTATTATATGCTTAGTCCATGCCAAACTATCAAATCGCCCCATCTCAGTGGGGTGAGGTGCAAGACAGGGTTGTAAATTCCGTCAGATTGATCGGTTATTGCTTTGATCCACCCGTTATCTGTCTGAGGCACCGTAACGCTGATGGCATGGAATAACCCAATCAACCTATTGTTTTCTGCCCCTCCCTTAGAGGGTTGGAAATGAGCAGTCTGATAGTCTGTACCCTAAACTAGGGCTGTATCCAACCCAAGGCCAGGGCAACTAAAATAGCACTGCCAAAGGCTATCCGATACCAGATAAAAACCCAGGTACTCTGGGTTTTTAAGAAATTAATCAGCCATGCGATGGAGAGATAAGAAAAGAGGGCGGATGAAATCAATCCTCCCACCAGAGGGACCATGCCGATGCTGTCCAAATTTGAGGTCAGCAGATCCTTGAGTTCGACTAATCCAGCTAAGGTAATCGCCGGAATGCCAAGCAAAAAGGAAAAGCGGGCGGCAGTGGTGCGATCTAACCCCATGAATAATCCGGCAGTAATGGTAGAACCGGACCGAGAAAACCCTGGAACCACGGCGAGTACCTGGGCGAGTCCCATCAATAGTCCATCTTTAAGATTCAGTTGCCCAAAGTTGCGTTTTCGCATCCCAAAGCGTTCGGCAATCCCGAGCAAGATTGCCATTAAGATCGAGACAACGGCGATCGCGGTGATAGTCCGAAGATTTTCGTCGTAAAACTCGTAAATCACATATTTAACAATTAACCCAAATACGATGATTGGCACTGATCCGACGAGAATGCCCAACACAATCCGAAAGTCCTGGTCATCATATTCACGCCGCACCAGGGCCCGCACTGCTCCATTGGTTAGGGTACTCAAATCGGGCCAAAAATACCAGAGCACGGACCCGATGCTGCCCAGTTGCAGAATAGCACTGAAGGCCACCCCGGGATCTCCCCAACCCAGGGCAACAGGGACGACTTGTAAATGGGCGGTACTGCTAATCGGGATAAATTCGGTCATTCCCTGCACGAACCCGAGGACGATCGCCTGAAATAGATTGATCGCGGTTTCCGGTTGGGTGATCTCCATGATGTCCGTGGCGGTTTCAGTCGTAGCCAAGATTTGCGGACTCGATGTCAACCCCGCTAGGGACGTGGTGATGCCAGTCATGCGGCTGGGGCCTAGGAGCTCAGTGCTGAGTGCTTTTGTGGTGGCGGCGATCGCCATGCCGATGGCACCGAAACTCCCTAGGGTGAAAAATTGATTGCGTGATAGTCCCATGAATTTTTCCGATGTTATCTGTCTGGAAAATCTAAACTTGAGCTTCATTGTGGATGGATTTATTCCAGGAGAAGTTCTTAATCTTCTTTTTGGACGAGATTCCTTGAGTTGAGATCAGAGGCGAGCAACTGGTGCCCCAGGCTTTTTTCCCCTGTTGAGAATGCCTCAGAGCAGACCAAAGGCATTATATTCTCAATTGGGAATTTAAGATGTAGCCACAAGTTGGAGCGCCAAATTTTGCATTGATTCTATAAAATCCCGGGTCACCCATCACAAATGGCCCGGGTTGGTCCTGTTCTTTTCCCAGTAATTCCAGGAATCGAGTAAAATTTAAACAGGAAAATCCCCTAGGGGGGGATATTTCTTGTGATATCTTAAATAAGATGAAGTTAAGTAAAGAATATTAAAGAGTTGTTAAATCAATCCTGGCCTTTCTATACCGACCCTGGAGCCGCCGTGAAATCTGCAAGCCTGAGTCTGAACAGTTCATTTAGCCAAATTGGAGTCGGTCAACGGTGGCGGATGTTTGCTGCTGCTGCTTTTCTGGTCTCGGTCCCCGTCTTCTTTGAAGCCCCTTTAGTGCGACATCTGCCTCTGGTGGCGGTAGCGATGAGTGTGGGGTGGTTAGGGCTGGCGCAGGTCTTGCGATCGCGGGATGGCGGCCAGATTTGGGGTGATTTATTAATGGGATTTACCGGCAGTTGGTTGGCCGGAGCCATCTACTGGGGATGGTTTCGATGGGAACCCTTGCTGCATTTACCCCTAGAGGCGATCGGGCTGCCGGTTGCCCTGTGGTGTTTGTGGCGCGGCCAACTGGCGATCGGAAGCTGGTTTTATTTGGGTTCCTTATTTGGCACCACTGTCACCGATGTTTATTTTTATGCAGTAAACTTAATTCCGCACTGGCGACAGTTGATGCAAGTTGAACCGGAACTGGCTATTCCGATTTTTCAGAGTGCGATCGCGATCGTCAACACCCCCTGGGGCTGTGGTTGGGCTGCGGTACTGGGAATCCTATTGTTAGGAGTTGGTAGTTTACCCTTGCGCTCTCATGAGCTAAAATGGTGGGCGTTTGGGGGTGCAGTATTGAGTACAATTGTTGTAGACAGCTTGTTTTGGCTGGCAGCCCTAGCCGCCTGAACGGTCGATTAAAGCTTTAATATCCCCTCATCAGGGTTAAGCATCTGATTTAAAAAGGTTTAAGCATCGTTGAATGTGGAAGTGTTCAAACTTAACAACACCAACCCAGAACCCACAACTTTCCTAGACCTTTGCTCAGAAAGGTGGTGGACCTTCAGTCTAGGGTTACTCCTTTTAAAATAAGAGCGTTACCATTCCATAACGTTGGTGCTTAACCTGTGGCAAATCTCCCACCCACTCCTCATCTCGTACTGCGAACTGAAGCAGGGAACCGCTATCTCCCGTTAGTGGGAGGTAACTGCTGGACTATTGGACGAAGTGAAGATAATAATTTCGCAATCGGGGACCGCTGGATGTCCCGCGCCCATGCCATGCTGCAATGCATGGACACCGGGGAATTTTATTTGATCGACCTTGGGAGTCGCAATGGATCCTTTGTCAATGGCCGTCGAGTGAGTATCCCGGTGATCTTGCACAATAGCGATCGCCTAACCTTCGGACAAACCGACCTGGAATTCTTCTGTCCCGTGAGTGATTTCAGCGAATGCTCAGAAGAGTTAGGAACTGCGAAAGATTTTACCGTCACCGCCGCCTTACACGTGCGCCGGTTAATCTCGGTGATGGTAGTTGACATCCGAAATTTCACCGTTTTGACTCAACAACTGGATGAGAAAATCCTCTCGGAAGTGATTGGCACTTGGTTTCGTTGTGCCGGGAATATTATTCGCGATCGCGGCAGTTGGGTGGATAAATATATCGGCGATGCCGTGATGGCAGTCTGGTTTCACAGCACCAAAGAAGTCAGCGATGAAGAGATGCTGCGAATTTTCCAGGCCCTCAATTCCTTGTATGAGATTACCGAAGACCTGAATAAACGCTATCCCCTGCCCTTTCCGCTGCGAATAGGGGCCGGAGTCAACACCGGATATGGCATGGTTGGCAATACCGGATCGGGCGATCGCCCGGACTACACCGCATTAGGAGATACCGTCAACGCCGCCTTTCGCCTAGAGTCCGCCACCAAGGAAATCGGTCTGGATATTGCCCTGGGTGAAACCACTTATAAATACTGTCGGACCGTCCCTGGACATGAGGACTTGTTCAAGCAGCATAGCGTCCATCTCAAGGGATACGAGAAGCCGACCATCACCTACGCTTGCTCCTTCGCCAACCTGGATGCCTTTTTGCGTTCCCAAGCTGCCAACCGCTAAAATTCCCCCTTTAAATAGAATATAGGACTCAAGCCCCTTGATGGAGGTCACCGGATCTGTCCGGTGAATTCCTGTACAGCCCCTACTCGAAGGGGATCAGTACCCCTTGGATACAGACCCTTTCGGGAAAAAATCTGCTGATTTGGAAGAAATCCAAAAAAAATCTGTAGGTAAAATGGTAGTCTCTATTAAAAGGCTGTTTATGAGAAACAAAGGAATAAAGTTATGCAAAGATTGGTTCGCCTGGTCGCAATCTTCGGCTTAGTCGTGGGTTGTCTGGGATGGTTAGGATTTCCTCAGAATGCAGTCGCCGCTGGCTGGAGGGGGATCTCCTTGCAATCCACAATTTTAGTCTCTCAACCCCAGTATCGCAATCCCGTCGATGATAAGCTGGCGACTGAGTTTGGCGAAAAAATTGACTTAAATAACACCAACGTTCGAGCTTTCCGGCAGTATCGGGGACTGTATCCGACCCTGGCCGGGTTAATTGTCCAAAATGCCCCCTACGAGAAAGTTGAGGATGTTTTAAACATTACCAGCCTGAGCGATCGCCAAAAAGAATTGCTACAAGCCAATCTGGATAATTTTACCGTCACCGACCCGGAAATCTCGTTAATTGGAGGCGACGATCGCATCAATAACGGCTATTACTAAACCATGTCCTGTTCCGGTAGAACAGAGCGAGTTAATTTGGTCCTTTGTCAATTAAGGTAATATAAAGAGCTTCTATAGGGCTGCTAAATCATTGGAGCAATAGGCGGTAGGCCCTTTTCCCCCCACGCAAGACCCCGGAGGGTTAGGGAGAGATTGGCAACACCGCGACCCGAATGATCCAAATGATTTACCCTGGCCTATATAATCGGCTCAACTACTTGACAAGGGGCGATTTTTCATTGAGCAATCCGTCACAGTTCGATCCCGGTCTCAATCAGAGCATACCCACCGCTTTTGATGTATTGGTCGTCGGTGCCGGTGCTGCGGGTTTGTATGCAGCCCTGTGCCTACCCGATACTTACCGCGTGGGTTTAATTGCGAAAGATAGCTTGCCGGTGTCCGCAAGCGATTGGGCGCAGGGGGGTATAGCCGCTGCGATCGCCTCTGATGATTCCCCCAAGTTCCATATCGAAGATACACTCATTGCTGGTGCTGGGTTGTGTGATCTGGAGGCGGTCAAGTTTCTCGCTGAACAAGCACCGGACTGTGTTCAAAACTTGCTAAAACTGGGAGTGGCCTTTGACCGGGACAATCAAGGCACCCTGGCGTTAACCCTAGAAGCCGCTCACTCCCATCGCCGAGTTCTTCATGCGGCAGATACCACAGGTCGGGCCATTGTCAGCGTCCTGAGCAGTCGCGTCTTGAGTTGCCCGAATATTCAGGCGATCGAAAATGCCGTTGTGTTGAATCTGTGGATGGACCCAGAGACCGAACGCTGCCAGGGAGTCCGCCTGGTATATCAGGGTCAGATCTATTGGGTGCGTGCCGGTGCCGTAGTTCTCGCCACAGGCGGCGGCGGTCAAGTCTTCGCCCAAACTACCAATCCCTCCGTGAGTACCGGGGATGGAGTGGCAATGGCATGGCGTGCCGGTGCAGTTTTAAGAGATTTAGAATTTTTTCAGTTTCATCCCACAGCACTCACCAAAGCGGAGGCCCCCAGATTTTTAATCAGTGAGGCAGTCCGGGGTGAGGGCGCTCATTTGCTGGACGATCGCGGATATCGCTTCATGTTCGACTACCATCCTGCCGGAGAACTGGCACCGCGAGATGTGGTCAGCCGCTCAATTTTTAAGCATCTTCAGAATTGGGGAACTGATCCCACCCCGGGATGCGTTTGGCTGGATTTGCGACCGATTCCCGACGAGCGAATTCGCCATCGCTTTCCGAATATTATCCAGGTTTGCCAAACTTGGGGGGTGGATTTATTTAAGGAAGCGATTCCAGTGGCACCGGCGGCGCATTACTGGATGGGGGGGATTCAGACGGATTTGTGGGGACGGACCTCGATTCCCGGTTTGTATGCCGTGGGTGAAACGACCAATACCGGCGTACATGGTGCGAATCGTCTAGCGAGTAATTCTCTGCTGGAATGTCTCGTCTTTGGAGCTCAGTTAGGGACGATTGAAATTGATCCGAATCTGGGAGAATGGGTCCGGGAAGAGGCAGTCAGCTTAGAGAGTCGTCGCTTGGGGGCAGATTTAGCGGCACAGCAAGCTTATATTCAAGAACTGCGGCGATCGCTACCGTTGCTGGTTTGGCAAAGTGCGGGAATTGTGCGCGGACAAGCGGCCTTAGAAGTGGCGATCGGGCAAATTCATACCTGGCAAGCCGAATTTGCTGCCCTTCCTCTGTCTCAATATTTATTAAATCCAGTGATTGGTCAGGGGGTCTATTTTTCCATCCCCAATGCCAACGAACTGCTCATTCAGTGGTCGGAAACCCGCAATTTACTGGATGGAGCGTACTTGATTCTCACCAGTGCGAGGTTTCGGACCGAAAGTCGTGGCGGTCACTATCGCTTAGATTATCCCCATACGGATCCCAATTGGCAAGCTCATACGGTGGTTCAGAACCAATCCTGGCGCAGGGTTCCCCTGTGATGGTTCTGCCATTTCTCCCGATTGCCCTTTCTTTCGCAGATTCGTAGGTTTGGCTTTCCTATAAATATAATGATGAAGCGTCAGGAGTAGCCCGGATTTTAAAGCAACGGGAGGGTTTCTCCATAAAATCTTGAGGGCAAGTCTTAGCACTAAATACAGCGGGTTCCGGCTCCAGGTGTTTCACCCTGGGGCTTGCCGTTACCCGGTCTTGGCGGTTCATATTCGGCAATGGAAATCTCTGCATTCGAGCCGGTTGTATTCCGGATCGATTCAGGAGTCCAACTTGTTTGCAGGCTCGTGATGGCTAGGGTTGTCCCTAGCAAGCTGCTGATTGAAAATAGAGTGATTGTACTAGACCGAAGGAACGTAAACATAACACCCTTGACCCCATAAAATAACCTTCCTAACTAGATGTCCCCTGTTTTTTTAGTTTATCAGTAGATTCACGGATTTGTCCAGTACCTGAAAAATTTTTTTGCGGGGCGGTACCGTGGATTTACTGAGGATATTTTTGACGGGGGAGAGCCCTGTCTGGGGGTTAAAACCTGTGAGTTCAATGAAATTGACCAAAGCTGAACTCCGCTCAGGTTCAGGGGTATCCGTATTTACTCGGAATCTGGTGTCGTGAATCGGTAGATGTTTTCTAAAATGTCTAGTAATCTTGACAATAGTGTTTATGTATTTATTAATTCGATTCTTAACATAAATTAATATTTTCCATAATCAATCCGAATATCCCCTGTTTAATTGCGGGTCTAGGGGGGCAAAATTAACCCTCTTTGGATCGAGAGAGAACTGCTCGATATCATTGAACCCTCATCTTTCATCTTCCCAGGTGCGGAAGTTTATGAAACTTCAAAAAATTCATATTGATTTTTACCAAGTTCTTTAGAACGGTACATTGCCGCGTCTGCACGCTTAATTAAGGTATCTGCATCTTCCCCATTCAAGGGGTACAAGCTAATTCCGATACTAGCGGTGACCTGAATCAAGTCTCCCGCGATCGCCACGGGTTCCCCCAAGGTCGTCATAATCTTCTGCGCGACGCTCGCCACATCTTGCTGCCGAGGAATGGCGGGTAAAATCACGGTAAACTCATCTCCCCCCAGACGTGCTACCGTGTCACTCCCCCGCAAACAGGCGGTGAGTCGTCTTGCCACTTCTTTCAATAACTGGTCGCCGCTGTCATGTCCGAGGGTATCATTAATTTGTTTAAAGCCATCTAAATCAATAAATAAAACCGCCACAATTTGGTTGTTAATCGCCGCCCATTCTAAGGCTTGATTGAGCCGGTCTGAGAATAATTTGCGGTTGGGAAGATTGGTCAGGCTATCGTGATAGGCTTGGTGGCGTAATCGGTCTTCAGATACCTTTAATTCTTGGTACGACTGAGCCAATTCTGACGCCGTGCGTTTGAGTTCTTCTTCCATTTTCTTGCGTTCAGTAATGTCTCGAATCACGCCAACTAAGAAGACATTACCGGCGGAATCTTTATGCAAGGAGCGTTTAGTGGCAATATAATGTACTGTTCCAGTGGCATCGGTCAATTTGGCTTCATTTTCATGAGGTAAACCTGTGGTCAAGACCCATTCATCTTCCTGCCAAAAGAGATTGGCTTCATCGGTGGAAAAAATTTCATAATCTGATTTTTCGAGAACTACCTGTAAAGGATAGCCAATTAATTGACAATAGGCTTCATTTAAGACAATCCAGCGATGGTTTTTATCCTTAACAAAAATGGGGTCGGGGATGGTATTGATGATTTGGTCTAAAAAGTCTTTAGATTCGGCAAAAGAGCGTTTTAATTTTTCTTCATGATAAGCAATGTAAGACGTGAGCAATCCCGCAGAACCGATGAGGGTTAAGAGGGGAGGAATTAAGGGGACCCACCAGCCGATAAAAAATAGAAGAGTTGCGGAACCAAAGAGGGTGATGGAAGCTAGGAGAATGCTCCCAGTTAGGCGAACGGGCGATCGCCAAGTGGAGCTGATGATGGCACCGGCGATCGCCCAAAGCACAATCCACAGCCATTCGATGGGTTCAGACCCGAAAAAAATCGAGGGAGCACGGTCATCTAAGGCCGCACTGAGGATTTGGCTGACAAAATTGGCATGAAGCTGGACTCCAAAGACTTTTTTAGGGGCCTGGAGCAATCCGGCACTATGGGGGGTGTAGAAAAAATCATTGATACTCGTAGCGGTTGAACCAATCAAGACCACGCGATCGCGCACCCAATCCGCCGGGACCTCACCCTCTAAAACCGCCCTCATGGACACCTGGCGATAGGGGACCAGTTCAGACTCACCCGGGGAACCCTGATGAAAATTAGCCAGCACTTGATAACCGCCATTATCTTGGCGGATATAGGGTCCATCATTGGGTTCAAACCGGGGAAAGCTGAGGGGACCCAGTTGAAAATGCTCCGGATGCTCAAGTGATGGTTGAAGTTTAATTCCTTCGCCTTGGAGATAGATTAAGGCCAGCTTTAAGGCAAAACTTTGGTAGGATTTCTCATCACTCCATAAATAGAGGAGATTACGGCGGATTTTGCCATCGGAATCGATCGCCACATTGTTAAATCCCACCGCACCCAATTCAGCTAAGACTTTGGGAGGACGGACCCCAATGAGGTTGTTGGCGATGGGCACCTCTTCAATTCCAATTAGATTGGGGGTGGTGGCAAAGACCTGTTGTAACTCAGCGTGACCAGGTTCGGCTGGAATATCTCGATAGAGATCCAGACCGATCGCCCGGGGAGAGTAGCTATCTAGTTTTTGCAGCAGTTCGGCTAAGACGCGATCGGAAATCGGCCAGGATTGGAATTCCCGGATATCGGTTTCGTCAATTCCCACAATCAGGATGCGATCGTCCCTCAGTTCCGGGGGACGCCAACGAAACATCTGGTCATAAGCCGCCCATTCCAGAGACTGTAACAGTCCCGTGGACCGCAGAACCAACACAAACCCGGCCACACCGACAACAGCCTTAAAGGGAAGCCAGATGCTCCCACTCCAGTCTCTAAGTCTTTGTTGCCACCGTTGCGTTAGGGCACTCCAGAGTAATTTTGGACCTTTAAGGGGCTGCATTTTTATGAAATCCCGGCTTTCTATGGAATTTAATCTGCTCAGAAAAAGGACTGGGATCCGGAGTTTCCCAGTGCGAGTCCAGCCTCAAACCGCATTGGGAATTTCTCGGATCCTGGGGTTCAGGGTGGGTTAGGGACTCGGTAAGACGTTTTTAAAGTTACTTGGCCCTTGATAGCCGGACAATGCCGCTAATTCAGAGAGCGATCGCACCCCTGGATACTGTTCCCCGTTGATGATCCAGGTGGGATATCCCCCAATTTGAGCGGCTTTGCAGAGTTGAGGTTGAGGATTTTGGCCGACGGGATCGCATTCAATGTAGTTAATCTCACTCACTGCTTGTTTTCCAAACAGTTCTTTTTGTTCATGGCAGTGAGGACACCAATAGGCACTATAATCTTTGGCCCCTACGGCAGTTAGATGTCGGGCTAAGGCGATTTCAGCTTCACCGGATGAGGTGGAAATCGGCCAGCCTGCATTGGAAGGAGGGCGTCCAGCCTGACGCTGAACAATCGAGTTGTCTGCGGAAGCATTGGCCCCTGGGTTATTGACATTGGCATAGACTCCCAAGGCTCCAATCAGGGTAATCATGCCGACGATAATGCCGATAAAGAACAGTTGGCCGCGATCGGGCCAATCTCGCCCCAGCAGGGTTAAGGCAAACAGCAACACTGAAAACACTCCCGAAACCAAGCAGTAAGGGCAGACGGCTTCCAGGGTAAAAAACATGACATAAGTCAGGTATAGACTAAACACCAGCATCCCGGAGGCGATCGCAAACATCAGCAACCAGGAGGTGTTGTCTAGCTGGGATTTCAAATCTTTTTGGGTCTCTTCTTTGACCAACAGGGGAGCCAAGGCCAAAATAGCCATTGTGGTATAGCCTAGAAACCCAAATAGGGTGAGGGGCAACCCAAAGATTTTGGCATATTCGCTTTCCAGGACAATTTGGCAGCCTGTGGTTGGGCAAACCGCCGCAGCGGACCCGGTAAACTCAACGACTGTCAAAAAAGCGGTTTCTAAAAGACCCAAAACTGCGATCGCGCCGATGATATAACGCGACCATCGGTAAATCCACGGAGTAGAACGTCGGCGTCTCATAAGAAAAATTGGGTAATGTGCAAACCGAGAGTCTTTACACCTCGGAGAAAACGAGCATCACCGGGGTTTAACCCCGGTGAGCATTGATGATGACTATCGCCTTGGGGTGACTTGGCCTGGGGTGCTTTTGTAATGCACTTTCAACGGGACAATTACCGCCTCAAACGTTTTACCCTGTACGCATAGTATTTTTTTGGGTAGGCACCCCTTCCATTCTGGGAGTGATACCCACTTAAATCATGTTATCGGTCGGTACTATTGTTGAACAGACTGTCTTCATCGGGGTAAAACTGTTTAACGCTCCAGTTTTAGACCCAGGAACTTGCTTCGCCTTCCTGGATATAGCACCTCTAAATGAATTGGACAATTTTTAAAGGGAGTGGGAGCATCTTGCTCCCTAGTGCTCATGGGGAGCAAGATGCTCCCACTCCTTAATTCTATTGTCAGAATGATTGAGACTTACTATAGGGTCTGGAACCGTTGCCGATCACTGAGTCAGTTCAGACTTGGGCGGATCAACGACTTGATCAGGCAAGGGATGACGACTCTTTTCCTCAGATCGGGGTGTTCAGAATCGTTCTTTTCGACGAACGATGGCTCTTGATTGCTCAAGTAGGGCAACCATGACAATTTGATTGTGGCATATCCGCTTAGGGGAAGGGGGAATGCTCAAGGCCGAAGGATGAATGCCGCAGGATGAAGGGGGAGGGATACGGGATGAAGGGGGAGGGATACGAGATGAAGGGGGAGGGATACGAGATGAAGGGGGAGGGATGATTTCAGGAAACTGGATGATAAAGATCTCCAATTGGGAGGAAAAAGCCAGATCAGGAATCAGGATGAATTGTCCCCCTTCATCCTGATTCCTTCATCCGGCCCTCACCCCGAATGAAGCTTGATAGCCGCAAGTGAAGAGGGGGGAGTTTCGAGAGAGAGACTCCGGCGAGTAGCTTCTACGAATTGACTGACTCGGATTGGATCAATGGGTTGTTCCAGTTGTCCATGTCGTTTGAGGGAACTACAGACAATAACCCCATTGGCTGCCTGCATTAAGGTAGAAATATTCTCCCAGTTAGCACCACTGCCAATAAAGACGGGAGTACCTTTAGCGGAGGCGATCGCCAGTTCTAAATCTTCAAAAGAAGGTGGGTTCCCGGTTGCCCAACCGGAGAGAATCACCCCATCGGCTAAACCGCGCTCAATGGTCTCTTGGACAGCGGTGGTCAGATTGGGGGAACCCAAGGGCTGTGCGTGCTTCACCAACACATCCGCCAGGATTTTGACCTCGCTGCCGAGTTCTCTCCTGTAGCGCAGCAGTTGATGCGCTTGTCCTTCGATGAAGCCCTGATCCGTTGCCATGACCCCAGTGAGGACATTGACCCGGATAAAGCTGGCACCGACACAGGAGGCGATCGCCAATCCACTCAGGGCGTCATTTCGCAAAACGTTGATTCCGATCGGCACCGTTACCAAGTTCATCAGCCGATCCACGATCAAGGTCATCGCACTCACGACGGCTGGATCGACCTGGCCGTTAGTAAATGGAGCATCAAAGAAATTTTCGACAATAATGCCATCAACCCCGCCTGATGCCAACGCTGTGGCCTCTCGCTCGGCTCGCTCAATGACAGTTTTGAGGCTGCCCCCCCACCTCGGAGAGGTCGGCAGGGGCCGTAAATGGACAACACCAATAATCGGATTCGGGGTTTTGAAGAGCTGTTTTAAGTCCACGTTGTTACTATCTCGGACGCCACAAGAACGTTCGGTCAACCAATATACTGACAAAGACTTTTAAGTAAGTCTTGACCCGCTCAAAGCGGGACTGTTGGATCCCGGCCTAGAGTGCGATCGCAATTCCTCTGGCCTAATAAATTAAGCCGGTATCGCGAGGTCAGACCCAGGCAGGTTTTTACCAACTGAGGACCCGAGGCGTGCCTCGGATTGCCTCCCTGAGTCGTTAGACTCACTCGTGCCGCTATGTTCATTGTACTGCCGTGGCGAACTAAAGCTATCAAGTCATGAAATCTGCCCGGGGTCATAACTGGGGAACCCTACATCGGCCAGATATCAGGGATGAAACAATTTAGGTTAAGTTTTGTAGCATCGGCCCCAGTATCAGGACAAATACTGAGTAAAGTGGCGATCGCCCTTCCCGAGGATAAAATCTTGATACCCCTTTTAATCCAGGGGTTTTGGGGGATTTTTTGCAGCAAATGTCCGGAAGAGTCTCCAAAGATTCTAAAAAATTTAAGGATTGACATCCGTGCAATCACTGAGTTAAGATAGAACTCGAAAGCAAAAGCTAAATCCCCCAGGCAGTCGCCGCTACCAAAATTTAGAAGTTCCAAGGGCATGAGAAACCCCCTCCGCATCAATCGGGGAACTCCCTGGAAGCATTCACAGTGTTCATTGTTCGCCCTCGGTCTGGGTTAGAGATACTCTAGCCCAGTTTTTCTTGTCCAATTATCCCAGAACCCTCAATGGCAGTAGCGATCGCCTAAAATTGCGATTACCATAGAAAAATCAACCGACCCGCTACTGTAAGGGCTAAGGCATCGATTATGACTGTAGCAGAACCCATTGCAGCTCGCTCCAAAAAAACGGGCATCCCCCATCGCATCGCCAACTGGCTGGAAACTCACTGGGTAGCCCCTGCCTATGCCGGTTGGTTACTCTTAACCCTGGCGATATTTTTCTTTGCGGCTGCAACGAATACGATGGCCGGATGGCTGTATGTGATTAGTGGCGTGAGTTTTGCCTTGTTGGGAACTGCCGCCGTGTTGCCGGTGCGATCGCTCCAGGATTTACAAGTCCAGCGCACCCCCATCGAACCCGTCAGTGCAGGGGAAGACCTCACCCTGGACCTGGCGATCGCCAATCAGACGGCAAAGCCAAAAACCTTGGTGCAAGTTGAGGATCTGATTCCTTTCGTGTTGGGAAAACCCGTTCGCTGTGCCATCGAAGAAATCCCCCCTCATGGCATTCATCATTGGGTTTACTACTACCCCACCCAACGACGGGGTATTTATCGCTGGCATGAGGTCCAGTTAAGATCCGCCACCCCACTGGGCTTATTTTGGTGCAGGCGATCGCGCCAAGTCCCCGCTATGGCATTGGTCTATCCCCAAGTTTTACCC
The DNA here is from genome assembly GCF_017313335.1 of Phormidium pseudopriestleyi FRX01. GTDB lineage: Bacteria > Cyanobacteriota > Cyanobacteriia > Cyanobacteriales > Laspinemataceae > Laspinema > Laspinema pseudopriestleyi. The sequence goes on from NZ_JAFLQW010000640.1 coordinate 22,115, forward strand.
CTGAGTCACTGTCCTCTAGTCGATCGCATGGGTCAAGAAGATAGCCTGCTGGTTCATAGCGATCGGCGCGCTGAAATGGCAACGGAAGGCATTACCCGCACAGTGCGACCCTACCGATATGGCGACCCCACTCGCTTAATCCATTGGCGCAGCAGCGCTCGCTTCGGAGAACTGCGGGTCCGGGAATTAGAAGTTTCCACCGGAGGACAAGAAGTCATTATCGCCCTAGATAGCGGCAGTTCTTGGAATTTAGAAGATTTTGAAGCCGCCGTCATTGCAGCAGCTTCTTTATACTGCTATGCCGAACGCAGCCAACTTAATGTCCGACTCTGGACCGCAGGAACAGGTTTGGTGCATGGCAATAACCGAGTTTTAGAAGCCTTAGCTGCAACTCAAGCCTCAGAAGAACAGGCATCCGTAGGAGAACCGCCCTTTTTACCCTTAATTTGGCTGACCCAAAATAGCGCCAGTCTGAATCAGTTACCCCGAGGCAGTCGCTGGGTCTTCTGGCCGTCGGAGAGTCAAAAAGCCCCAGTGAATCAGGATTTTCGCGGTCTGGAAATTCAAGCGGATAAACCCTTGCAGCTTCAGTTGCAGTCATCGGAAGGATGACGGCAGAATATTCATCCTTGATCTAGGGGGTTTGAGTGGCTAATACTGCTTCGCAAATGGGCGATCGCAAAGCTTCTACATAACTCGGCCATCCAATTAAAATCGGTTGTTTGTGAATCAAGGTATCGGAAAAAAGTGCGGCGGGTTCAAAACTCAGGGGTGTTCCCTCTAAATCACAACAGACTAACCCCGCTGCTTTGGCGAGGGCCACAGGACCGGCGGTATCCCATAGTTTGACTCGGCCATTCAGATACAGATAGAGTCCGGCGCGTCCACAAATGACTTCCATCACTTTCAGACCAAAACTGCCGAGGGAGGAATAACAGATTCCCGGGACAAAAGAGGCGATCGCCTCCCCAAAATTGCGTTGGTCCCGGTCCCCAAGCATAATCGGACAAGCAGATGAGTTCGGTGGCGGAGGTTCCACGGGGGATAAGGGTTCCACTGCTGAACCCCCGACGGATTGAAAGAGTCCCCAGTCTGTCCCGCCATAATACATTTGATCTAAAGCTGGGGCGTAAATCCAACCGGCGATCGGTTGAAAATTTGAGAGTAGGCCAATCATAACGGAGTAATGGGGCTTCCCTTGAATAAATCCTTCGGTTCCATCCAGGGGGTCAATGCACCAGAGTCGTTGCCGATCGCCATTAAATGCCAGTCGCGATCGCTCGTTTTCTTCGGTAATAATTCCATCTTGGGGAAATAACTCAGAAAATCCAGTGGTTAACAGGCGATCGAGTTCCCGATCCACACTGGTGACATAATCTTCTGGCCCTTTTTCCGAGACCGAGTAGGGTTGTTTCGCCAACTCTTCAGCCAGGGTCCCACATTGGTAAATTAAGTCTCGGATTTTTCGCTCTAGCTCAACGTTTAAGGTTTGCATATAAACAGTATCAATACAATTTCACTCTGGCTTATTCTAAAGGACTTGTTTCTCGTATTGTGGCGATCGGTTGCAGAATTCTGTTTTCAACTCGGTATCTTAGGGAGTCGTCAATCAGCCCAGGACAAATAAATCGGGAGAGGTAGAGGCGATCGCGCTTTAATAAAGCACGGGAATAAAGAGACTCCCTGGCAAGGCATTCATCCCTGCTGAGGAACAAGGACAAAAGCGCGATTATCTATCCCGACAGAAAAAAACGGGCTAACCTGCGATCGGTTAACCCGTAATTCAAGGGAACGCGCTCTATGTCTATTGAACAACGAGCTTAACGTTGGCGTTTTGCAGACCGGGACGACGAACTTCATTGAGAGTCTTATTAACCGCGTACTTCTGGTTAATAGCGTTGATCAGTTCGGTCTGATTGTGCTTCTTAGCAACACCCCACAGGTCAGCGATCAAGTCGTAGGTGCCGTCGCTGTTGCGAGACCAGCCCAGATCATATTCGCCTTCGAGAACTGCAACCAAGTCGGAACGAAGACGTTGGCCATTGTAACCACGAACGTCCGCATCGGATTTAACGCTGATGCCTAAGTCGCGCAGAGAAGTCTTGAGGATTTCGGCATCGGTGATTTTAGTACGAAGAGTGCTAAAGTGAGACATTGGATTTCCTCCAGTAAGATAGTTAAAGAAACGACAACATTTGGGTTTGAAGGGAACCGCGATTGCGGTTTTTTGAAAACTGCTAACCCGATATATTTGGGTTAGCCTTTGCTCCTGGAAAACCCAGGAGAAAGCCTTTAGAACTCCATGCGCTGATATTCAGCGATGGAAGAAGCAGCTGGTCTAGCTCGCTGTCTGGCCCAATCTCTCAGGGCGGTGACCTGTTCGGTCATGGTCTTGGACAGCGGTAGCGTTGACTTTATCGAGGCGATGATGTCTAGCTGCGTAAATTCTCTGTCTTGAGCAAACGCCTCGTACATAGCTGCAATGACAGCTTGTTCGATTTCTGCCCCGGAAAATCCATCCGAGACTTTCGCCAGTTGCTCGATATCGAAGCGATCGATCTCTCGACGCCGTTTGCTCAAGTGAATCTTAAAAATCTCTTGGCGTTCTTCGTCGTTAGGAAGGTCAACGAAGAAGATTTCGTCAAATCGTCCCTTTCTGAGGAACTCGCCCGGTAGTCTTTCGACTCGGTTGGCTGTAGCCATCACGAACACGGGGGAGGTTTTTTCTTGCATCCAGGTCAGGAATGAACCAAAGATGCGGCTAGATGTGCCTCCATCGGAGTCCGATGATCCACCGCTTCCACCAAATGCTTTATCTAATTCATCGATAAATAGCAGCACTGGGGAAATGGATTCGGCTGTTTTGAGGGCGTTGCGAAGGTTGGCTTCCGATCGCCCCACCATCGAACCGTCATACACTCGACCCATGTCCAATCGGAGTAAGGGTAAACCCCACAGGCGGGCGGTCGTTTTGGCAATCATTGACTTGCCACAACCCGGAACCCCAAGAATTAACATTCCTTTCGGTTGAGGTAAACCATATTCTCGTGCCCTTTCCGTAAAGGCATTGGATCGTTGTCTAAGCCAGCGTTTCAGTTCTTCAAGACCACCAACGGAATCTAGGGTTTCGTCCTCTTCTATATAATCGAGAATCCCATTACGTCGAATGAGTTGTTTTTTCTCAGATAGGACGATATCCACTTCAGCTTCTGTCAGTTTTCCACTGGTGACTTGCGCTTTGCGATAGACTTTTTCGGCTTCATCTCGCGTCAGACCTAGGGCGGCTTTTAAAAGTTTTTCCCGCGTTTCGGTCGTGATTTTGCGAGTCCGACTCGTCTCTAGTTGCTGGGATAGCACTTGATTGAGTTCGGCCAGGTCGGGCAGAGCAAAGTCAATGACGACGACTTCTTTCTCTAGCTCGATGGGAACTTGCTGGAGCGGTGACATGAGGATGATGGCTTTTTGCGTGCCTTTAAAGCTGGCGATCGCATCTCTCAACCACCGGGTGGTTGCTGGAGAGTCGATAAACGGATGTAAATCTTTGAAGATAAACAAACCAGGCTCGCGCTGCCGTACCACCCACTCAATGGCCGCTTCTGGCGACACAGTATTGTGTTGGGTAACGTTGCGGGGTTGACCATACTCCACGATCCCGTGCGTCACAGTCCAGATAAAGACTTTACGCTGGGGCTTGATCTGAGCAATCGTTGCGATCGCCTGCTCGGCCCGTTCTTCCTCGGAGGTCACGAGGTAGATTAAAGGATATTGAGCTTGGATTAAGATATTGAGCTCTTCTTTCATGACCATCGACCTTCTACAAACGGTGCCAACAATATTGCTAGATCTTTATTGCCCCTGGGTTTAGATGCGGAGCACTAAATTTACTTCCCGGTGGAAGTGGGTGGGTTTAGCAGGGAACGAGTTGTTCCTCACCTTGTTGATCGGTGTTCGCGGTAACCGCTGGCACTTTCTCAACTGTCAACCCTTCATCAGCCAATATACTCGGCTGGTTTTTGAGAGATACCATTTCTCCATCGCGCATCACGATTGAGCTGGTGCAGTCGGGACAGTTATAGACCCTATGGGTGCGCCCGTGGAACGACTCTAATTCGTCTACCACGCCGGGGTGAGTCAGGTAAAAATCTATGGCTCGTTCGGCAATGGTTGACATTGGCTCGGAGTCTACTGCGGCTCGTATTTTGAGCTGGCGATGCAGTTCTGGTGGCAGATACAATGTAACCTTTTGCTTGTCTTGCATAGGACGCTGAAATTGATTTACCCGGGTATGTGAACCATATTAGCGATTCCTTTTCAGACTGTCAAGATGCTAAACCACTTTGACGGTGTTATTGTAACATTTCGTTACAATTCTCCCTGAAAATCCAGGGGAGTCGAGAGCCATTTTAACGCGGTTTTACGCTATTAGTAGAGATAAAATCCGGTGTTAATACTAGATGTGGTGTCAACAACCTTGATGCGGGGAAATGCGGTTATGGGAGGCGATCGGGCTTCAAAATCTGGGTTAAGAGGATCCAATCCACTCAACAGAGGATCCATTCCCAGTCCTTGAGCCAGAGTGGAGCCCCAGCCACCCCGAGGAAAGCAACAAAAAGGGAGCCAGATTTTAGTACAGGCTCCCTTGGACAGAACCTCAGAGTCCTGATGAGTCGGGAACCGCTCAAGTTTAGGGAAGACTCAGTGAGGAAATCCTCAAGAGATAAAGC
>NZ_JAFLQW010000159.1 GCF_017313335.1 Phormidium pseudopriestleyi FRX01
CCCATCATGCCTTGACCAGAATTGCCCCCCATCATGTCCCGGTTGCCCATCATGCCTTCACGGGAGCCAGCGGAATTTCCCATCATGCCCATCTGCATCATGTCTGGCACGTCGGTGCCGTACCATGCCTGATACCAGGTTTGCATTTGCTCAATTTCGCGGTTTTGATCTTGAATGATAGTTTCTGCTAATTGCTTGATTTCAGGATGCTGCGCCCGAGTTAATGCCAGTTCTGCCATGTCAACAGCTCCCTGGTGATGGGGAATCATCATGACAATGAAGTGTTGATCGATATCTCCCATCATCATCTGACCCGCCATCGGGGATGGAGATGATTGAGTTTGTGTTGGAGTTGTTGTCCTAGAAGAAGGAATATCTTGCGAGGATTTTTCCAATCGAGCGAATGAGTTGTTAATTGTAAAAAAGCCTACGATCGCCATACTACTGGCTACTGCGATCGTGCTGTAAATCCATACCTTTTTATTCATGATGTTGCTCCAAAAATTAATTCGTAAATTCAAACATTTCAATCACTGCTAGAAACGAAGCAAAGACTATAGCGACCCTAAATCATTTTGACAATGGATCCAAGCCCGAGACCCTAGTGCGAGCATCTTGCTCGCTTTCTTTATGTCAAATTCATTTAGACGCGCTATAGCGCTAACTAAACTTCATCTATGCCGTAAATTCATCCTTTGCTTAGGTCTCTATTTCTACTTTGACTCGGAATTATGAAGTCAGGATGAAATTCAATAAAACTTATGCATTGCCGATTAGGCAAATAACCATGAAAGTGAACGCTCGTCCAAAGTCCTTGTTTACTTTTAATTCCCATCTAAACCGTGTTTAGCTGCCATTAGACGATATTATTAAACCTCATCCAAATCCAGAAGTGGAGTTCTACCTGTGGGAAAACTACAGATCCCGAGCTGGACTTGGTATAAACGCCTAATGATGGCTGCTTATCCTGTCCATACGACACAATCTGGATATTGCCCATCATGCCCAGTTCTTCGTAGTTGAAAATGTGGCATTGGTAATAAGGGTGAATATTAATTCACCCCTACTCGTAAAAGCATGAAACTCTAGCTCAACTTTTCATCCTGCGGAGCAGCATAGCATTAATTGATACAACGACCGTAGAAATCGTCATAAATAGCGCCCCTACGGCTGGAGAAAGAACGAATCCCAGTGGATAAGCAATACCTGCCGCTAAGGGAATGCCAATGACGTTATACCCCGTTGCCCAGAACAGATTTTGGAGCATCTTGTTATAGGTGGCTGTTGCCAATTTGAGGGCATAAGCCACGTCTAATAAATTACTCTTGACCAGTACCAGATCTGCGGATTCGATCGCGACATTCGTACCCGCACCGATCGCAATGCCTAAATCCGACTCAGATAAAGCCGGAGCATCATTAATCCCATCGCCGACAAAAGCAGTGGGTTTATCGCCTTTTAACCGTCGAATCAGAGCCGCTTTGTCTTGGGGTAAAACCCGTGCATAATAGCGATCAATCTTCAAATCTGCGGCTACCGTTTTGGCGACTACTTCTGCATCGCCTGTAATCATCACGGTTTCAATCCCCATCTCGTGCAACTTGTCGATCGCCCGACGGGCATTCTCACGCACTCGATCGGCTAACCCAAATACCGCCAGGGCTTGTTTGATCGTTGAAGAGGACGATCGCGCTTTCTCCACGAGATTCACTGTCTTGCAGTCCTTTTTTCAACTTGGGCGGAAAGCTCAATTTCAACTCTTCAACCCATTCCGGTCTACCCACCCGATAACGCTGACCTTTGACAACACCTTCGACTCCTTGACCCGGTACTGCTTTAAATTCACTAGCTTTAGCAAGCTGGCTTTTACGATTATTTGCTTCCTTAACAATCGATTTCCCTAACGAATGCTCTGATAGAGATTCTAGAGAAGCCGCGATGATTAGTGCGTCTGCTTCACTGATCCCTTCGGCATAAGTATGTTGGACTCCAAACTGACCTTCGGTGAGAGTACCTGTCTTATCAAAGGCGATCATTTTGATGTTTTTCGCCCGTTCAAAAGCTTCGCGGTTCTTTACTAACACGCCATGCTTGGCAGACATTGCTGTGGCATTAATAATTACCAGCGGAATTGCCAAACCCAATGCGTGAGGACAGGTAATCACGAGGACGGAAACGGCGCGATTGATCGCAAAGGTCAGACCACCAGTACCAACAGAAAGCCAAACCACAAACGTCAATGCCGAAACACTGATCGCAATCAAGGTCAACCAGTAGGCCATTCGATCTGCGAGATTCTGATATTTACTTTTAGATGCCTGTGCTTCCTCCACCAGCCGCATAATCTGGCTGAGGGTGGTTTGATCACCTGTGCGAGTAACGGCGATCGTTAATGCACCTTCACCGTTAACGGAACCTGCCACCGTTTCGTCGTGTTCTCGCTTGGTAACAGGGCGCGATTCTCCGGTCAAAAAGGCTTCGTTGACGCTAGAGACTCCTTCGATGACTTCACCATCAATCGGCACTTGTTCGCCAGGACGGATGATAATGCGATCGCCCTCAACCAACGCGCTCACCGCGACATCTTCGATCTGCCCATTTACTTGTTTGTGAGCGATCGATGGTACTAAATCTGCCAAACTCTCTAAGGCACGGCTGGCTCCCTGCACCGAAGCCATTTCAATCCAGTGACCGAGTAGCATCACATCAACTAATGTTGCCAGTTCCCAGTAGAAGGGATCTCCCTTTAAGCCGAGCGTGACTGCCACACTGTAAATGAAGGCAACACTGATTGCTAACGCAACCAGCGTCATCATCCCGATTTTGCTGCGAAATTCGTACCAAGACCCTTTGAGAAATACCCAACCGCCATAGAAATAGATAATCGTGGCGATAATCGGTGTAATCCAGTTGGAGCCAGGAAACTGAATGGCCTGATAGCCAAACCAACTCTGCAACATCGGAGATAGATAGAGAATGGGCAATGTTAGCCCCAGACAGATAAAAAATCGCCGTTTAAACATGGCGGGGCTGTGTCCGGCGTGTTTGTCGTGCCCAGCGTGTTGACCATTTCCATGCTGACCATTTCCATGCTGACCATTTCCATGCTGACTATGGGAAGCCGCATCCATCTGATCGTGGTCATGCTTCCTAGAGGAGGAATGTAAGGATTCTTTTTTCATGAATAAAATTCCTGTATTATCAAAATGAGCATTTTTGAATCAGTTTTGCTGTGGTGTTTTGTTATACTTTTAACGTTTGGTTTAATTTGGTTTGCAGTTCGGTCAGGTGAACCCTCAACTTGAGTCAACGCCGATCGCAGGATCGGCCTTGGCAGCGTTACCGAAACGCCTTAACCACCGCGTCAAGTTTTACCTTGATGGATTGGTCATGGTGCAGGATAGGGGGAATCTCGCGATCGATGCCCAGCAGTTCATAGACGGCCATTTGGGCCACTCGGATGGAATACTCGACCGTAAAAACAACATCATCAGGGATTTCGACAAACTGGCTGACAAAGGCCAGGTTCTTGGAATTTTTGGGAATGGGCAATGGGCGATCGGATCGATACCATCGAAGTCGCGAAACTCTTCTAGAATCCGCAGATCGCCATACTGCTCGATGTCTGCATTCATCTTAGCGGCGACTCGCTCAACGTCTCCAGTTATGATGGTGTCTGTAATGACGAGTTCAGCAATATTGGTGTTGGAATTGTTTTTGTATTCAATCATGGGGATCTCCTTTTATTTAGTTGTAATATGGTGTTCGCAAGGTGAGCAGCCAGCGAAAAGAAAAGATTTTAAATCGATTAAACTCAAATAAGTTGATCATAAAAATCCTAATAATTTTAAAATTTTTGGTCGTTTCAGGGTCAAAAACGGACAGCGTAAACAATTGGAGGTTTAATTAATCGGGTTTTCAATCCTGCAACATTGGCGATCGCTCTTGCCGAAAAAGATTCAAAAAATCTAAAAAGTAGTTCCCATTTTTCGGAGCCAACGATAATGGGATGATAATCCTGACCAAAAAGAACTATGTTGGTTATATCTCACTCCATATTCTCGACA
>NZ_JAFLQW010000320.1 GCF_017313335.1 Phormidium pseudopriestleyi FRX01
AATTGACGCTGAGTTCTCAGAAACGAAGTAGGTCAGCATTATCATGTATAGGAAGAGAGGTAGGGTTAACCCTGCCTCTTCCTGAAAGCCCGTTTAGGCGGGCTATTTTTTTTTGACTGGATGTTTAGGCGCGAATTAACCCCGTTTCTGCAATTGTATTTTTTTTCAGGCATTAAGTATAGAAAAAAATCGGGACAGGTTAGAGTTTGTCCCGGACTTCAATCAACTAATAAATGCCAAACTATCTCTCACATTAACCACCACCTGTCGCTTCAATTAATCGGGAGAGGGAGATTTGAATCGCCAACAATTCCGCTGGAGGATTCCCCAAAAACTCGGCATTACTCTGCATAATCATCTCGTTATAGGAGCGAATTGCATCTAATAATTGTTCCGCGTTCACTTGCCCCTCGGCCAACAGTCTGGCTAATTTAGAAGCTAACCGTCTGGCGACTTCACTGGAAGGACCACCAGGAGTATTAGAGAGTGCCGTGCTCAGGGCGTTTACACTATTCACTTGACCTGTGGTAAGTACCACGGCTACAAGCTGCTGTGCTTCTACAGAAATACTAGCACCAGTCGTTGCAGTAATGTTACCGACATTGAGCTGAGATAAGACTATAGTTCCGGCTTCATTAACTGCCGATTGAGCATCCCCTCTTCCGGCAAAGATAGTTTGGCTTCCAGTTCCGCTTCCAAAACCCCCAATGTCCCCGGTGGTTGAGATTACCCCTTGTTGCCCTTGAGCATCACTCGATGGATTTGTTTCACTACCTCCGGATGTTGAGGGTACGTTAGGGGTCTCCGTTGTGATGGGTGGCGGTGGTACCTGTGTGGGTGCGATCGGTGGTGCTTGCACTGGTTGCGGTTGCACTGGTATAGGTTCACCTATTGGTTGCGGTTGCACTGGTACAGGGTCAACGACTGGTTGCGGTTGCACTGGTGCAGGGTCAACGACTGGTTGCGGTTGCACTGGTGCAGGGTCAACGACTGCTGGCGGTTGCACAGGTGCAGGGTCAACGACTGCTGGCGGTTGCACAGGTGCAGGTTCAACGACTGGTGGCGGTTGTACCGGGGCAGGTTCAACTACTGGTACCGGGGTGATGTTTGGTGCCGGGGCAATTGGTGGGGGGGGTACTATCTCACTCCCCATCATTGAACCACTGACTGGAGAACCGATTTGAGCATGAACTGGGGAGGCACTGAGGAAGATAACCCCACACAATCCTAACCCAACTGCAGAATATTGATAGAGAGATTTATGATTCATTGCGATTACACTAAATGACAACATTTAAAATGCTAAAGAATAGCCATAGCCAATGCCCATAATGAACCGAGCACCATCCCCTGCACTATTAGTTACATCGGCAAAAGCGGGGGTAATTACTAGGGGGAGATCCTTGAAGGGGACTATCGAAGCGCCGAGAAACAAATCTTGACCTGTCCAGTCCGCAATCAGCGAGATCTGTTCAACGACCCGTAAACCTACACTGCTAAAGACACCAATCGTGTTGTTGTCATTGATTACATCATCTTCTGAGCGATAACGACCCCCTCCAACTCCTAATGATACGGTGAGTTGGCTCAGAGGTTCGGCACTATTTTCTTTAAAGCGAAAGACTTTTGTCACGACTCCATAGGGACTGGTGGTGGTATCAATGTCGCCCCAAGACAGCGCATATTCTATCCCAGCGGCAACCGCAAAATTATTGGGAAGTAAACGGTGGACTTTAAAGCTAACACCACCATCAGCCAGGGGTTCGTCAATTAAATCGGTAACCACTAGACTCACTTCTAAACCGACATTTTCGCGAGAGTTCCCTAACCCAAAACCTAATGCTAAAGTTCCATCGGCTTCTGTTGTGTATCGAGTTCTCGCTTGATATCCAAATCCAGCATAGACTCGGCCCCAATTTGCACCAAATGCGGTGGGAGTTCCGATACTGACTCCGGGTGCAGAACTTCCACCGGCTGTAGGCACAACTAAGGTGGCTGGTTCTGGAAGCAAATATTGATTCCGTAAGTCTTCTAGCCCTGAATCGGTAGAACTGGGTTCCTGGGCGATCGCCTCTTCTGTCCGAAAGAAGTTGTTAAAGCTGCGTTCTTCTACCTGCAATGCCTCAGCGGTTGGAGAGGGAAAGGATAGCGCGAACTGAGTGGTTTCTGCGGGGAGTTCCCGGGCGATCGCCTCGGGTTGCGGATTGCTGGGAGACAGGGGGAGGGGGTTGGCATGGGCAACGCTGTTATATAATCCCGTCCCTAATATGGAGGCGATCGCCAACAGTAACCGTTGTAAACGTAGGGTTTTACCTATCCCTAGATATTTCGTTAATGATTCTTGACTCATGAATTTTTAATCTCACTGCTCACACACATGGAATTTCTGAAATTTGTTCAAATTTACCCTTGAAGGGTCTCATCACCACCGGATCTGCCCTAATCCAAGCCCCTCACTTACCATAACCATCCCGGTTCCGTTTCTGGTTGCGTTTCCGGTTGGGGTTCTGGTGCTGACAACGTTGGTGCCGGGGGCGGTAATGGTGGACTCGGTTGCACCGTTGAGTCGGGCGGCGTTTGAGGCGGTGGAGAATTAACCGTTGGCGTCGCTGTAGGAGGGGAATTCGCCATCAAGGGCTGGATTTGGTCTCGCAACTTCACGACCCATTCTCTTCTCTCTTGTCTTTCTGTCTCTCTGGGAAAGTCAGCGATTTGTTTATCAATAATCGTGATGGCTTTGCTATAACTCGCAAATGCCTCATCATACTTCGCCTGAAAGGTATTCACTAATCCTTTCCCATACCAAACAGGATAAAATTCTGAATCGATTTCAATGGCTTTCTCATAGGCCCCAAGCGCTTCTGGGGGCTTCAATGCTCGCCAATATTGATTTCCCTGATTCGCCCAATACACTGCACTATTGGGCTGTGCTGCATTTTGCTCCTGCATCCCCGCCAACACAAATTCTGCTCCTATTGCATCGAGATCATCTTCATTTAATGCCCGAGCAGGATTGGTTTCGACGGTGACATTATTTAAAGGAATACTGACTTGGGGTGCTAAATTCAAAAATTTAGCAATGGGAATTGATAAACTATAGCCAATCAGCACTCGTTGGTCTCCAGAAGCTTCATTAGAAACCTTTCTTCCTTCATTTTGGCCATGAACAGCAATGACTCTCCCATCGGTATCTAAGACCGGACCGCCACTCATTCCCGGAAAAGTGATACTCGTATAAACGGCTTGGTATCCCTTTGCAACCGGGCCGATTCTGAAGCCGACCATTTTATTCTCGGGCAGCAGTCTCCCGACACTAAATCGATACTTTAATTCGGTGATATCTCGATTATTTATTCCCGGCCATCCAGACGCGAAAACAAAGTGTCCATATTCCCGGATAATTTGCCCATTGGGTAATTGCCTCTCTCGTTCGCTATTGAGGTTGGTATCATAATTAGCTAAGGTCGCTAATTTATAATTTCGGTTGCTGTCGAATTGCAGAATGGCTAAATCGACTTCTGGAAGTTTTTTTACGGTGTTAAAATCTAGGGTATATTCTTGTTTATCATGGGTGATGACCTTTAGTCCGGGACGAGGGTCGTTACAAGGTTCGGATTGGTTTCTACAAACGACATGATTAGCCGTCAGTACCGTATAAGTGTTGCCTTCTTTGGCAATCAAAAACCCGGACCCGTTAGCGGTTTTGCCGGACTGCGGATTGGTTTCAGGAATTAATACGGTAATCTCTTGGGCGATCGCCTTGACTTGATCAACGCTATCCGACATAAATGCGGTCCCAAGGTAGGGTTGTGCTAAAGCAATTGCCACACCAACTAGGACCGCCAAAAATACATGATGAACTTTCATTGTTTTGAATGAAACTCCCTACATTGACATTGAGTGAAACCCCGGTTTTACCACAACGGTTCAGACCCCGGATTCGATAAGATAGGAGTCTCCTGTATCACGGGTAATGCAGATGGAGACCCTTGGGGAGGTTGCGGTGTGGTCACAGAACCCTGGGGGGGTTCGGGCCGTGCGATCGCCTCAGTTGGGGCGATCGGTGCTCTAGCGGATGGCATTCCCACCGGATTGGAAAATCCCGCTGCTAATTGGACAAAGGTATCGATCGCAATTCCCATGCTCGATCGCACCATAATTTCACGCATAGCGGCACTGGGTCTGGAACCATCGGTAAACAGATAAGGATCGCCCCATAATGGATAGGCGTGCATTCCATTAATCCCAATCACCTGACCTTGACGATTCAAGATGGGTCCGCCACTCATGCCTTTTTCCACCAGATTGGTGTAGGCAATTTGATATCCCCCCTCGATCGCGCGATCGGAGATTAAAGAGACTGTACCCGTCGTGAAGGTCCAGGCAGAACCATACTGTTCCGATTCAAAGGGAAACCCCGCCGCAAAGACCTCATCCCCAGCTTTCAAAGCTGAGGAAGTCCCCACCGATGCCACGGTATAATCAGCACCCGTACTGCGAAATTGCAGTAATGCCAAATCATTGCCCTCAAAGCTCACCGTTCTCACCACTTCCGCTGGATAGGTTCGACCATCATTCGTTTGAATTTGATATCCCGAACCCTGTCCGGCAGTCAAAACGTGCTGATTGGTGACAACCGTATAAACCGATCCTTGTTTTTGGATAACAATACCGGAACCTCCACTGCGGCCTGACAACACTTTGACCGTAATTGATTGGGCAATTTGACGGACTTGTGCGGTCAAGAGTGGAGCCGAAGGTTGGGCGGTGAATCCACTCACGGGCAGGTTTTGAGCGGAACTATATAAAGGAAATAACTGTGTTGGTAGGGTGATCAAGAAACTACCAACACAGACCAAAACAATCTGCGATCGCAAATTCACGTTATAAAGGCCTTTGAACTAAGTTGGATTTACCAGATGCCACCACCACCACCGGAAGGTTCAGAAGGCTCCGAGGGAGTAACGTTTGTACCTTCTGAACCCCCTGACGAGGGACCACTGGGATCGACGTCAGCATTGCTCAGGAAATTGTTGAAATCGATATTGACTCCATCATCCCCAGAACTTTCATACAATGGACCACTAGCAGCCCCGCGTTGTAAATCGAACAGTTGCTGAACCGCTGCTGCTGCATCAACCCCCGATTTCAGGGTAAATAACAGATTACTGCTGTTGCAACCCCCACTCCGACTTGCACAAACCACAGGTTCACCGTTTAAGTAACCCGTAGTAATCGAACTAAGCAGTCCCTGGCTATGGAGATTACTGAATCGTCCAGCAACTATCTGACACCGGCGTTCCGGAGTATAGCCCGAAGCACTGAAATATTCTGAATACCAGCGCACGACCGGGACCGCACCTCGTGGAGTCATTGCAAAG
>NZ_JAFLQW010000171.1 GCF_017313335.1 Phormidium pseudopriestleyi FRX01
TCTTTAGAGCGCGAGGCTACCAGCCCTACCGTGTTTCTCTTGTGTTTGATGAAACCTGAAACATTCAACCCCAATCAGGTCCTTGAGAGATTTCCCATAAATATAAATTCTGAGAATCAGAAACTGGGTTTCTGGCCCTAATTTGGGGCGAATTGGCCTAACTTTTCTTAAGGTCTATCATAACTGGATTTGGTATTACATAGACCGGGGAAACTCCACAAAAATAACCAAGCCAGGGGCTTGGTTATCCAGGGAATATGCCCTCGAAGTCGAGGGACCGGATCCCTATCGAACCAACAAGGGGATCCAGAAATCTGGAAGGGGGGGGAAACAGAGGAGGCAGTCGGAGGGTGTCTGCCGTTCCCCCACCTGTGAATTGAGCGATCGCTCGTGAACAGAGACCGATGATTCGGGAACCTAGTAGTGATTGGCACAGCGCATCACTTCTCCTGAGATTCAGTATTACGAGATTGCCAAGCCTTTTCCAGAAGTGCCGACCACCGCTTTTGAACCTGTTTGGGGGTGCATTTAATCTCTTGAGCGATTTCGGCATCACTGGCCCCAGAGCGCTTCAGCTTCAAAAGCTGCTGCTGTTCTTCCGAGAGTTCCCCGAGGAAAGTATCCCACTGCTGCAAAGGCATTCCCAGATTTTGATCCAAGTCAGCACCGAGCCATTGATGGACCAGTTTCCAATGTCCAGAACGAGCAAACTTTTCAACGTGGTACTTGAACCGTTGTTGTAGGTAGTCGCGCTGACGAGTACTCAGACCGAGGATTTCGTCGATTTCCGGAGCGGCCAAATCTTGCAGTTTTAGCACTAAGTAATCGATACAGTCGGATTGACCTTGAGACTCCAGGTATTGAATCAACTCAGCGACAACGCGATCGCGCAAGACTGCCTCGGCTGGGTCCACCATCTCAGAAATCATTTTTTCCCGGACCTGCTGTGCCGCGTAGGAGCGACTTTGAACCTCGGCATCTTCACCCTTGGGAAACTCGATCGCCTGTTCGATATCCACCAGAGTTTCCGGGGGTTGACCCTGAGCGAACCCTTGAGCACGCAGGACAATCAGTTGTTGATTGTAGCGACCCGGTAAGGTAATCCGACGCTTGGCGTAATGTTCCGTAAACGCCATATACTCTGCCAGTTCTAACTGAGTCCGAGGGGTGTAGGTTAGGGGCATTTCATGTTCACGACGGAATGCACGCAACACCTCGATATAGAACCCTTGCAAGAAATCTTCGATTAAAGTGTATCGCGCTTGGAAACTCAGACGAGAGTGCAGGTGAGCAACGTGACGGTAAACCATCGAGCTGAGTTGAGCATGGAGGTCCACCCGACCTTGACGAGAACCGAGCTTGTAGTAATGTAAAGACTTTTGCAAGCGATGGCGGGATAGAGTAATCTGCCAGGAGCGAACTTCACCGGAATTTTGAATCCGATTGCTTTTCCGGCAAATCCGTTCCACCTCTTTGGCAATCCGTAAGGCCACCTCTTGGGCGCTTTTCGAGCCGCTGCCGCTTTTGAGCTTTTGGCTGAGTTCATCGAGGATTTGCTCGCTCAACTGTTCTGTGTCCATTCCGAGTACCAGGATGGGTTCTTCGGTGGGGTCTCCAGATTGGGTCTCGACTTGAGGAGTGCCTGCGGTTGTATGAGGAGCAGGAGGAACTTGAGAATCGTTTTTCCGGGAATTGGACGAATTGGCTAGTTTAACGTTCATGAGTTTTGCCTCGGGTAACGCACCGGACTAAAGAACCGCAGACATTGGGGGAGAGGAGGAGAGGGTCGCTTGTCGGTAGAGCCTCTTGCTTCGTTCCCTGCGCTGTCTACACTTAGACTGTCCCAAGATTGAGCCGACTTTGGTGGGGAGAAGATCCCTCTTTCTAAACCGGCATACTGCTACAACGGGACAGGATGCACCACTGTCTGTTCTTTTTCGGTTGCGATCGCCATAAGGCTAAGGTTTTACGGGTGGACAGTGGAGAAAGTGGTTGATTCGCTCCACTCCGCATTGACAACTGGCACATAGGTATCATTTAAAACTTGGATATCAAATCTCCGTGATCCTCTTCGTTGGAGAACGCGGTTCATCCGGATCCAATGGTGAGCAATATTAAAAGAGCCCTGGCATCCTTCACGATGCCAGGGCTCTTTTATTAACCCAATACCCTCTCAAATCACACTCGCAACCAATTCAGCCCCTAAACCCTCGCGCACGATCGCCGGTTCGTTGTCGGTTAAATCGAGAATGGTAGAGACTTGATATCCCGGATCTTCTCCAGTATCGATAATCACATCCACCAGCTTTTCCACTTGGTCAAATAACTCCGCCTTACCGATGAAACCATCGTGTTCAAGATTACTGGGCAGATGCGCTGAAGTCGAAATAATCGGATTTCCCAGGGCACTGAGTAAATCTAAGCACACCTGATTGTCTGGAACGCGGATACCCGTGGTTTTCCGTTTAGGGTCCATCACCAGCTTCGGGACCAGCTTCGTTGCCGGGAGCAAAAAGGTGTAGGGTCCCGGAATCAGACGCTTGATAATGCGATAGGCTGAATCGGTGACTGTGGCGTAGGCCGCAATATTGGATAATGAAGGACACAGAAAGGTTAACGGCTTCTCATTCGAGAGTCGCTTGATCTGCCTAACTCGTTCGATCGCACCTTTAACGGTAATATCACAGCCGATCGCATAAACCGTATCCGTGGGGTAGAGCATGACTGCACCGTTTTGCAGCGCATCCACCACTTCTTCGATTTTGCGAACTTGGGGGGTTTCCGGATGAATTTCGTATAGAGTTGCCATAATCGGTGAATTCAAATGTGACAATTAACTTGGACTGGATTGCCCATCAATTAGTCATTTGTCATTTGTCGTTTGTCCTTTGTCAAGGGACCAGTGACCAATGACCAATGACAAATGACCAATGACAATTTCGCGAACAATCTAGGCTCTTGACTATTTATTGTGCGGATTGATGAAAAAAATTGCCTATCTTCAATGTCCCACCGGCATTGCTGGTGATATGTTCCTTGGCGCACTGGTGAGCGCTGGGGTTCCGTTTGATTATCTCAGGGAGCAACTCGACTGCCTCGGTATTGGTCCGGAATACCAACTCAGGCAAGAATGGGTGCACCGCAACACCCAGCAGGCGATGAAGATTCATGTGGATCTGGTTGAGACTGTTGCTCAGTCTAATCCAGATTCGGGCGATCGCCACCATCATCATGAGCATGAGCATCATCATCACCCCCATAAGCATGAGCATGAGCATCATCATGAGCATGAGCATGATCACAAACATCATCACAGTCATCACCCGACTCGCCACTTACCGGAAATTGAGGCGCTGATTCAAGGGGCGCAGTTACCGAAACGGGCTGAAACCTGGAGTTTGCAAGTCTTTCGGACTTTAGCCGTTGCCGAAGGGTCGGTACATGGGATTGCGCCGGAACAGGTGCATTTCCATGAAGTGGGTGCAACCGATGCGATCGTAGATATTGTTGGGACTTGCTTGGGATTAGATTGGTTAGGAATTGAGGAGTTGTATTGCTCACCGTTGCCTACGGGAGGGGGTACAGTATGGGCAGCACATGGACGATTGCCGGTGCCAGTGCCTGCGGTGCTCTCGTTATTCCAATCGCGCCAGGTGCCGGTTTATAGTAATGGGATTGTCCAAGAATTAGTCACCCCAACCGGCGCGGCGATCGCCGTTACCCTCGCCACTGCCTTTGGGAATCCGCCACCGATGACGATTCGTGCCATCGGATTAGGTGCCGGTTCTCGGGATTTGCCGATTCCCAATATCCTGCGTCTGTGGGTTGGAGAGTTAACCCACAATCCGCCCGAATCTAATGTGACTGAAACCATTTCGGTCCTGGAAACTCAAATTGATGATGCTAATCCCCAGGCGATCGCCTATACCTTAGAGCGATTATTTGCGGAGGGTGCTTTGGATGCCTTTACGGAGGCGATCGCGATGAAAAAATCCCGAACCGGCATCTTGCTGACAGTGATTTGTCATCCCGAACAACAAAAAGCCTGTGAAGCGGTGATTTTTCGAGAAACACCTACCTTGGGGATTCGGATTTCGACCCAACAGCGATCGATTTTGCATCGGGAACTCCACACTGTTTCCACCCCATTCGGGGAAGTGCGGGTCAAGGTTGCCACGGATAGTCA
>NZ_JAFLQW010000546.1 GCF_017313335.1 Phormidium pseudopriestleyi FRX01
GGAGTCACTGCCGGTTCAGACACCGCCACAGGTTCCGAAGGAGTGGGGGAATCGGCTTCCGGTGTTTCCGGGGTGGGGTCTGGATCAACTGCTGTAGTCTCCTCGACTGGAGGCGTTTCTTCTCCTAAATCCGTGGGAGAATCGGACGGGGTTGAGTCTGTTTCCTCTGGTGTTTCCTCCTCTGGTTCAGGGTCTGACTCAGAAGGACTCGATGGATCGGAACTCTCCGTTTCTTCCTCATTTGTAGCGGTTTCGTCCGGGGTTGCCTCTGACTCCGAGGCGGGTTCCGAGGTAGAGGATTCTGAGGAGGGATTAGGGTTGAGGTAAATGCGCGATCGGGAAACGGATTCTCCGAGGGAGAGAAATTCGCCCGATCCGGTGGTAATGGCGGCAAGGGTTCCGTTTTCAATGATGCCATTGCCATCGACATCCCCAATCACAAATTCACTTTTGCCATGAGTGATGGTAATTTCACCGCCTTGAGGTGCAGCAGTGGAAATACTAAACTCGCCGCCGGTTTGGGAGAGAAAAGAATCGACGATGCGCACGGAACCCGGGGTCTGAATTTCAACGTTGCCGCCGATGCTTGCTCCTTCTGTATTAATGAAGGAGGTTTGGATATCATTTTGTTGAGTTTGTAGGGTGACATCACCGCCTGCACCGACGGTTGAATGGGTATCGATCGCCCCAGTGGAGAGACCCGAGAACGAGCGCAGGCTAATGGTTCCGCCATCAGAGGCGATCGCGGCACTCTCTAAATTCCCGGTGGTGATCTGGCTATTCTGACTGTTGAGGTGAATCGAGGCCCCGGATGTGGTGATGTCATCAGTCTCTATGGCATCGGTGGCGGTAATATTGACCGTTCCCCCAGTGGTGGTGAGGCGATCGCCCAGGGTGACGGTGCCCGTGGCGTCAATGGCGATCGCCCCTTGACTCGTCACGTCACTTTGTAAATCAATAGTTTGAGCGCGCACAGACAACCCGGCGATCGCCACTTCATTCCCGACTGCCCCTCCCAGGACAACATCCCCAGTTCCTGCCTCCAGATTTAACTGAAAAGTGCCATTAATCGTTCCAGTTACCTGAATATTGCCACCCCCCGCATCCTCTACGGTCCCAGTGGTGCCGAATGTCGTGGCATCGGAGAGTTCCAGAGGACCGTTAATTTGAATGGTGTTATTTTCAGTGATTAAATCCCCAGAAATAATCGGATTCTCAGCCGTTAAGGCGATCGCACCCCCTTGCGGGTTGGAGGAAGAAGATGCATTCAGGGTGCCACCAGTCGTATCAATCCGACCCCCAGCGCTAGAAAGGGTAATATCGCCCCCTGCCGAGGAAATACCTCCTGGGGTGAGGTGACTGCCACTGTTCAGGGTAATATCGCCCCCATCGGTGGAGATGGTTCCAGTTTGAATGCTTCCCGTTGCCTGGACCTCCAAAGAACGACCTAGGGAAGCGATCGCGATTTCTCCGACAACGATGCTTCCTGGAGATAATTCCAGGGAGTCATTTATCGGAGGGTGTGAAGTGCTTCTCCCCCCTGCACTTAAGTGGACCCCTCCTGGAGAAGCATTACCGTCTTCGGCGATCGTCAAGGAAATCTTTCCCCCTTCTATTCCCCCTAAACTATCCACCCGCAGAGGACCGCCGGTATAATTTCCAAATACCACATTTCCTCCAGCCATGAGCGCCAACTCATTCCGACTTTGAAACGCTGTCGGTTGGGATGCCGTATTGAAAATCATCAGATTTCCCCTGCTGTGGAAAGCGCCATCCAGGGAGATGTCGCCATCACTGACTACCGTCAAATTCCCCTGGACCTGGATTTGAGAATCTGGGTGATTGAGCAGATCGAGGGTAACGCTGCGATCGCCGCGAATCTGCAAATTCCGCCCCACCTTCACCTCAACCGGATTCATCGGGGTATCTTCAAACCTCACCTCGTTGTCCGCTTGCAAGTGCAAATTTCCTGTGGTTTCAAGCTGACTTTCTGCCACCGTTAAATTGCCCGTGGCGAATACAATTGCAGTTTGAGCCTGTAACTGCTGACTACTCACATCCCCATGTTCCAATCGCAACCCTGAACCCGTCAGAGTGACCGTCCCATCGGCATTAAGCTGAACTCCCGTGGCATGAGTTCCCCCCCCACCTGCCAACAATTCTGGTAAAGACAGAGGATTGAACCGAACTTCTCGGGAGGCAGATGATACCGTGGGTGCGGTTTGCAACAGATAAGGGTCCACCTCAAAACTCAGGAGATGTCCGACTTGGCTAATCCGCACCAGACTTTGACCCGATACCCCTGCCACAATCAGATTGCCTTGGGCCGAAAGGGTCCCGGTACTGACTACGGAACCCCCAACCAGGGTTAAATTTTGATTCGGTCCAACCCCTAAATTTCCCGCATTCACGATCGCGGCAGCTTCCGGCATCGAAAATACTAATTGACTGGGACTGCCTACCAAACTGCTATAAAGATTCGTCTGTTTTGCATCAAACCATTGCACCGAGTCCGACCCAGACAAACCTATCAGATCGGCGGTGGTTGCCATGAACGAACCCGGAACATTTAAACGGGCTCCTGAACCAAACAGGATGCCACTGGGGTTCATCAAAAATAAATTAGACTGTCCCCCCGTGACTTGAATTAGCCCATTAATAATAGAAGGATTGCCCCCATTGATTCGCGTCAAAATATTTTGAATTTGGGGGTTAGACATAAAGTTAGCAATTTCTCCGGCGTTCAGTCCAAACTCGGCAAAAGTATGAAACAGGTTACTGCCATCGTCTGAAATGGTTCCGCCCTCAATATTGAAGGTATTTCCATCCGGAGTGACTTGGGTTTGGGTATCGGTGCCGGGAACGATCGGTTGGGCATGGGTGGGTTGGATGGCGAATGTCCCGTAAAGGGAAAGTGTGAATAACCACCCGATATAGATGCGGATGATGGGTGAAATCATGGATGTTTCTCTTTTTTATGGGGCATCAAGGATGGGATGAATCTGTTGCCCTTTTCCTGATGTTAAATAAAGCGAATCGCTACATTTTAAGGTTAGTAAAAATCAGAAAGGCTTGATTTGATTAAAGGGGACTTGTTTTGAGGAAAATCTCAACTTGAACCGAGGGTTTAAATGATTTAGTTGGGCGTTAATCGTTACTGTACAGGAAACCCTCACTATTAAAATGTAGATCCAGGTCGAGAGAGGGAGCGGATAGTTTTAGAATGAACCAGGTCTATCTCAACTCCAGCGAGCAAGTTATTTTTCTCAATGACATTTGGGATAACTCGATTCCAGGACTTTCATCCTATTTACTACTCTAACCTACCTCCGTTGCTCCCTAATCAAATGACCGGAGCCGAGTGCAATCTAGTCGGGTCCCTACTTTGACTCATTGGGGCAGAAAATGGGGACGGTTAGATTCAAGTTATTTAGGAGAATTTTGCAATGATTTCAGCAAAATATTGTCTTATCTTCAAAAGAATAATTGAATTTTAAATAATGCAGGTACAACATAAAGTAGCGACAGAGTGCGTGAGCGAATCTGTCAGGAAAGCCCCAGCCAGCTTAACCCATTGGGCAAAAGACGATTCCAATCCCTTCAAAATCTTTACAAATCCCGGGAAAAATTTACCAAGGCTTCAACCCTGATGTAGAGAGACATTCGTTAACCTAGGACAAGAGGCCCTCAATGCGATCGCAGGAGGGATCAACTGCATCTCCCATCCACTGTCCAAGGTAAGGGAACGGGACAACGGGCAGTATTTACAAAGTCTTCACAATTGAGGGGGAGTCAATCCTTGATAAATCCCTCTTACACTTAAAGAAGAGGGAGCAATTTTGAACCGGGCGACCTTTATTCGGGGACCCCAACTGGAAAGAAGGCGATCGCCTAGGGACCTCTCCCATCATCCCCTCCTCCCGATCGCGTTCTCAAGAAGGATCCAGAGTCTTGGCGAACCCTTCTCAACCCATTTCCCCGGACTAGACTGCAACCGACTCAATCCCCATTCTGAAGTCTCTTTAACCATAATGAAACCCACTCCCGAAACTGTTCCATTTGTTGATCTGACCCAACAACACCAGCCCATTCAAGCCGAAATAGAACGCGCCATCCAAACTGTCATCGAACGAGGAGATTTTGTCCTAGGACAAGCCTTGGGAGAATTTGAAAATAGCTTCGCCCAAGCTTGTGGCGTGGAATTCGGCGTGGGGGTTGCCTGTGGGACTGATGCGATCGCCCTGGCACTCCAGGCATCTGGAGTTGGTCCGGGAGATGAAGTCATCCTCCCCGCTAATACCTTTATCGCCACCCTGATCGGCGTCCTTCGCGCCGGGGCCACCCCAGTCCTCGTGGATTGTGACATCTCCACTGCTTTAATCGACCTAGAAGCCGTAGAAAAAGCCATCACCCCCAAAACTCGCGTGTTGTTGCCGGTCCATCTCTACGGGCAAATGGTCTCCCCTAGACGACTCAAAGAACTCGCCTCAGCCCACAATTTAATTTGCGTTGAAGATGCCGCCCAAGCGCACCTGGCAGAACGAGAAGGAGTCCGCCCCGGTGGAGTGGGACTTGCTGCCGCCTTTAGCTTTTATCCCAGTAAAAATCTTGGCTGTTTTGGGGATGGTGGCATGGTCGTCACCGGCGATCGCGAATTGGCTCAAAAATTGCGAAGCTTACGCAATTATGGTGCGCCCAAAAAGTATCTTCATGCCGATCGCGGCACCAATAGCCGTCTCGATACCCTCCAGGCGGCCATCCTCCAGGCCAAACTTCCCTACTTACCCGACTGGAATCTAGCCCGAAATACCTGCGCCAAACAGTACGATGCCTTACTCCAACCCCTCGGCGATCGGGGGATCCTCCCCATCCGCAACCTCAGTGGTAGCGGTCATGTTTATCACCTCTACGTTATTCGCATCACCAAAGAGTGCATTCTAAATCGGGACACTCTCTTAGAAAAATTAGGTTCCGAAGGGATTCAAACCGGCATCCATTATCCGTTACCCTGTCATCTGCAACCGGCTTATCAAAATTTAGGCTATCAAGCGGGGGATTTTCCCCAGGCTGAAGCCCTCTGCGAAGAGATTTTGTCTCTCCCGCTGTATCCCGGTTTGAGTGAGGCACAAATCGAGCGCGTGGTTGAGGCGATCGCATTAGCAGTCCATTAAGTTAAACCTTTTCCCCTTCCCTTGTTGTTACCCCAGATAAAATTATGCAAATTGGGCGTAAAGTTCCTTTTCTAATTGAGCAAAATTACCCTTGGATTCTGATTGGAATCCTCAGCGTACTTTATACTCCCCTACTCTTCCATTGGTACGACGGGTGGCTCAATAAGAGCATCAGTCTCGAACATGAATATTTTAGTCATGGATTAATCGGGCTACCCTTCGCTGCCTATATTTGCTGGCAGGACAAGCGTAAATTATGGCAAAAACTGCCCGAACAGAGTCATCCATTGGGGGGGATTTTGATGGCTATCGGCGGAATTTTTTATGTCACCGGATTACCCGATTTTGTCAATTTATCGTTTCCCCTCGTCTTAGCGGGAATCTGTTTATGGCTCAAAGGATTACCCGGATTTAAACTCCTAACCTTTCCCCTGCTGTTAGTATTCCTAGCCACTCCGAACCAAGTTCCCTACTTAATTGCACCTTATACCCTACCCTTACAAAGTTTTATTGCTGGGTGTGCGGGGTTTCTTTTATCCCATGTAGGATTTAATGTCACCGTAGAAGGAATTTACCTATTCGTTAATCAACGAGTGGTAGAAGTCGCGCCGCACTGTGCGGGATTAAAAATGCTCCTCACCAGTCTGTATGTGGCGTTAATGTTGCTTTACTGGACAGGTTCAAATGAGTCGCGGAGCAAAACGACTCTGTTTTTAGCCAGTACGGTTGTTATCGCCGTGATCGGTAATATTATCCGCAATGCCCTTCTGACCTTCTTTCATGGGGCGGGTCATGAACATTGGTTTGAATGGCTGCATGAAGGATGGGGTGGAGACCTTTATTCGGCTGCGATGTTAGGACTTTTAATTCCCACTCTCAATGGAGTTGATTGGATTGTTCATTATTTTTTGGCTCCAGTCGAAGACCCCACCTAACGGCCAGTGAGTCCGACCTCCAACCCTGAAGACTGTCTACACCTAAAGCTGGGAAAAATCATTCAAAATGTCGCTGATGAAAGTCATGTATTTACCCAAATTCCTGCACAATTATTCCCTAGCGCGAGTTGCTTTACTGTTATTTATGTTGGTCCTATTCGCGGTAGGGGCGGTTCCCAGCTACATCAGTGGAAAATGGGCTTGGGTCTCACCTCCGAATCTGGTCAATTTGAACGAGTTAAGGGAATTGAGAACGACAGGGTTAAACCTGAGTGGATGGGAAACCAGTGAACCCCAGGTTGTGAAAATTGGGGGCCACAATTGGGTGCAGCAGAATATTCAGGAGGGCGATCGCTTTGTTGCGGGTCTGTTGTTGCTGAATCAAACGGGTCCGATGCATCAACCGCAAGTAGAGTGGATGGATATCGATGGATTTTGGCGGTGGAAAAGAGATTCCGAGCGATCGCTGATATTCGAGGTGAATCCAGAATCAGCCCCGACGCCGGATCAGACGGTTCAGGTCAAAGCCAGATTATTCCGAGGATGGACCACAGCTCAAACCTACGCGATCGCCCAGTGGTATAGCTGGCCCACCGGCGGAAATCCTACCCCCTTTAGCTGGTTCTGGCGCGATCGCCTCGCCCAACTCCAGGGAAACCGTCTTCCCTGGGTCGCCGTTAACGTGATCATTCCCATAGAACCCTTTGGGGATATAGAATCAGTCAGACCCCTGATTGAATCCTTAAGTCAAAACATTCAAAAGGCCTTAATCGAGGGTCCCTTTACTCCCCTGACGAAAACCAAGTAAACCCCTGACAAAAACAAAGGGCAAACCCTGGCGACTCCTGAAAAATTTCCCCTCAACAGTCGCGCATCTACCCGGTCCCCTATTCACGAAAGCACATGGATCAGAAAGAGGCAGATCCGCCTTGGTGTCAGGAACTCTCATCAAAAGCTGGGGGAACGACAAACCCAGAGATCCCGAACCTGCCACTCCTGAACCCAAACCCCTTCCTCCCGTTGTGGTCATCAGTTCTCATGATTGAATCCTCCTCTGCCCTTCAGTTTTACCCCCTCACTGCCTTGACCCTAGCCGGGTTACATAAGGGACTTACGGTCATGCCTCTAGCGGGACTGTTGACGCTCGCCTTCAATACGGGAATACCCGAAGCCCTCAGCGCCCCGGTCCCCCCAGAACTCGCCCAAGGGATACCCGCCCCCCAAGCTCCATCTTGGCCTCCGATTCAACCCGGACCTGCTGTTCCCCCACCTCCGGCTCAACTCCCTCCGACTACTCCTACCAGCAGTCCTCAACTGAGCCAATTTTGCCAACCCCGTCAAGGATTGCCCTCCCCTACACCTCAGCAGGCGATCGCCCCCCAACCCTTAACGCCCCCTCCACTCCCCCCTCAAGCCTCACCTCCGGTTCCCCGAGTCCCTCCCACAGCCGCCGTCTCTCAACCCAACCCCTTCCTAGAAACCCCCGCCATCATTCCCGTCAGCCAATTCCCCACAGAATCCTACCAACTTGCCCCCGGGGATCAGCTAGTCATTGATGTCCAACCCTATCAAAACATCAGCATTCAAACGGTCGTGAATCCCCAAGGGCAAATCGTCATGCAGTTATTGGGACCTTTAGAGATTTCCGGGTTAACGGCAGAACAAGCCCAACAACGGATTCAATCCGGTTTAAATCAATTTTTAGTCGATCCCCAAGTCAATGTGGCGTTAATTGCCAAACGTCCAGTGAATATTACCGTCACCGGAGAAGTCACCCAACCGGGGTTTTATGCGTTCCCAGCAGAAAATGCCCGAATTTCCGAAGTTTTAGCAGCGGTGGGTGGGACAACACCCGGATCCGATCTGACCTCCATCCTGATCCGACGTCCCCTGGGTGATGGCAGATTTTTGCAACAACGTTTCAACCTGTTGGTTTCCTTGCAAGCAGGCAGTCCCCCGCCGGATCTCTTGCTGCAAGAAGGGGATATCCTGATTGTGCTCAAACAATCCTTAAGTGAAGCCCAGATTAATGACAGCAACATCATCGCGCGATCGCGCCTCTCTCCTCCCCAAGCTGTCGGCATCCGCGTCATTGGAGAAGTCACTCGTCCAGGATTTTATAATCTCCCCCCCTCGTTCAATCCCATTCAAGATGCCTTAGTCATTGCTGGGGGGTCTACACCGGCGGCTGACCTGCGATCGGTACGAGTGCGACGAGTCCTCAGTGATGGGCTCCTTAGCGAGGAAACCATTGACCTGTATTCCCCCTTACAAACCGGCACCCCCTTTCCTGAACTGCGCCTCGGCAATGGCGATATCATCATCGTCCCCACCCTCGATTTAAACGAAGCCGCCTTTAACTACAACAACAACATCGTTTCTAACTCCACCTTAACCACACCCCAAGCCGTCAGCATTACCATCGTCGGCGAAGTCACCCAACCCGGATTCTATATCCTCCCGGCTTCCCCCAGTCCCCTTCCCACCGCGTTACAAATTGCAGGCGGAAGCACTCCCGTTGCTGATTTGCGGAGAGTTCAGGTCCGGCGAACCCTTCCCGATGGTCGCATCAGCGAAGAAACAATGGATTTACTCTCCCCATTGCAAGGCGGTACTCCCTTCCCAGACCTCCGATTAGCCAACGGAGATGTGCTGATCATCCCTAAACTCGGGTTAGAAGAAGCCCGGACTTATAATAGTGCCGCTGTTTCCACCTCCACCCTAGCGGCCCAACAGGCCGTTGCCATTACAGTCCTCGGAGAAGTAGCCGCGCCTGGATTTCACCTCCTTCCCCCCTCCCTAAGTCCCATTCCCACGGCATTGCAGGCCGCCGGTGGGATTACCACTGCAGCCGACTTGCGGACCATCCTCATCTGTCGGGTGATGGCAAATGGGACCGTCAGTCAAGAACAGGTCAACCTTTACGCCTCCCTGGAAACCGGCAGCGCTTTACCGGATTTACGCCTAGGAAATGGGGATGTGGTGATTGTCCCCAAATTGGGATTAAACCAGGACCCAGGATATAACCCGCGCATCGTCGCCGAATCCACCCTAGCTGCGACTATTCCGGTCAATGTGACCATCCTCGGAGAAGTTGCACAACCGGGATTTTTTACCGTTCCCCCCTCTAATCGTCCCGTTGCTGATGCGATGCTAGTGGCTGGAGGGATTACCTCTAATGCTGATTTGCGATCGGTTCGGGTTCGTCGTAGCCTTGATAATGGGGCAATTTCAGAAGAAGTCCTGGATTTGTACACCCCCCTGCTGACGGGGGCTGAACTTCCCGAACTGCGGTTAGCCAATGGAGATGTGGTGTTCGTTCCGACCATCGAAAGCAGCACCGATGAATATTACGATCGCGTCCTAGTCTCTCGTTCCACCCTATCCGTACCGCAGATTGTCGTTCGCGTTTTGAGCTATCCTGCCGGGGGCATTAGTGTTGTTCCTGTCCCCAGTGGCAGTACCTTTGCGGATATTCTGAATGCGGTTCCCCTCCTGAGTGCAGACCTTAACAATATTGCCCTGATCCGTTTCGATCCCGAACAGGGGAAAGCTGTGACTCGGGAAATCAATGCCCAAGAACTTTTGCGTGGGGATCTGGCTCAAAATGTCCCGTTAGAAAATAATGATGTGATTGTCATTGGGCGCAATCTGGTGGGGAAAATCACTTATGCCCTAGGGACCTTTACTCAACCATTCCGCGATGTTCTGGGATTTCTACTGTTTTTTGATTCCTTGAGAGATAGTGCCACACTCCTCTTTGGACCCGGTGGTAATAACGACCAAAATAACACCAACAATTAATAAGCCCCAGAGCGTCTTAGGGTATTCCAAAAAATAAATCATTCCTATTCAGTTTTTAAAGGAGTAGGGTGGGCATTGCCCACCTTCTGTTCGGTGGGCAATGCCCACCCTACGATTGCTATTTTATTTTTTGGAGTTCCCTTATGCTACAATCAAGGGAGGGTCTCTACAGCCAGTCTAAATCAGACAATAGAATTGAGGGGTCTAAGCGTCTGCCCTCCTTTGAAGTAGTAGGGAAAGCAGACGCTGATATTCCCCAAAGAATTATCCCATTGATTTAGACTAGCTATATAAAACGAATTGGATAAATTTTCGGCATTCGGTTCATCCTTAATCTTTAATATTCTTCATCCTTAACCCTATTCCTATCATGGCTCCACCCATTCTCAAGCGCTACGCGATCGCTTTTGGTAAATACAAATGGTTTGGCTTCGCTGCTTTTGTCCTCACCTTGGGCGGGGCAGGATTTGTGGCAATGCAACCCCCTCCAGAGGAGACCTATCGGGCACGCGGAGCGCTGACTTACACCACTCCGGCAGTGACCTTTTCAGCAACCGGAAGCCAAATTCAAGAACAGGGCAAGCAACTTCCTAAAGAGATTCTCCTGGCTGAGAATGTGGTGACGGCAGTGGGAACCCAGGTGAATGAAGACCCCAGAAAATTGGCTCGGGAGGTGTCTTTAAAGCCCCCTAAAGCTGATGGTCCTCCTCAGATTGAACTGGGCTATACTCATCCCAATCGGGAAACCGCCCAAACTGTCGTGCAAGCGCTCATGGAAGCCATGATTGAGCAAAGCCGAATGCTCAATACTACGGCCTTACGACGGATGATTGACACCATTGAGGAGCGATTGCCCGAAGCCCTAGCGGAACTTAGAGAAGCAGAACAGAAACTTGAAGAGTACGAACGGGAAGAGGCGGTAGCAATTTTGGCGGCCAGAAGTGGGGGATTGGCTGGGGCGATCGTTGCCAACCAAAATCAGCAGCGCGAGATTGGCTTACAGTTAGAAGGGCTTGATGCCCAACTTGCCAGTTTAGAACAGCGCCTGGGATTGACCGCAGATCAGGCTTATGTCTCCCAAGCCCTCAGCGCTGACCCGATTATCGCCCAATTGAGAGCAGCCCTCCATCAAATTGAGTCCCAGCGTGAACTCCTCAGTAAAGATTTCCGCCCACTGCATCCCCAGATGATTGAGTTGCAAAAGCAGGAAACCTCTTACAATGAATTGTTGGAGCGCAGAGCTACAGAAGTCATCGGTGGAGGGGGAATGGCTGCCCCATTAATGAATAGCGCCCAAATTCGCAAAGACAGTAGTCTCGACCCGGCAAGGCAGCAGTTAGCGCAAACCTTGGTGAATTTACAAACCCAGCGGCAAACCTGGGTCCAGCAATTGAATTCTCTGACCCAAACGGAACAACAATTGCAACAGGATTATCAAACTCTGCCGAACAAACAGCTTGAACAAGGACGGTTAGCTCAACAAGTGGCACTCAAGCAAGACCTCTACAATAAAATGCAGAACGCTTTGGCAGATGCAAAAGCCGCTGAAGCCGAAACGTCCAGCAGTTTGAGTGTGGCACAAGAAGCATCGGTTTCTAAAAACGAAGTCACGACACAACCTCCTGCGCTGATTTTTGCCCTCGGGGGACTGGTTGGCATCCTTGTCGGGAATGCCTTGATTTTTGCTATTTCCTTACTGGAAGGGAAATTTTATACGATGGAGGAAGTTCGCGGGGCTTTGCAGCAACAGGACCTCCGCATTCTGGGTATTTTACCCGAGGTGTTTACCCCGGAGTTCAATGATCACGAGATGCCGATTTTAAGGGATCCGGATTCCCCTTATTTGGAGTTTTATGAAAAGATCCGCAGTAATTTGTTGCGGATTGGAGAAAAAGCACCCAAGGTGCTGTTGATTACCAGTGTGGCTGCTCAAGAAGGAAAAACTTTTTGTGCTTATAATTTGGCGATCGCCGCAGCGCGTGCCGGGAAGCGGACTTTACTGATTGAAGCGGATTTGCGATCGCCCTCCCAAGCGCAGAGTCTGCAAGTGGCGATCGAACCCGACGCCAACCTCGAACCCCTCCACTACTACGGACAGTTCCACCAATGCATTCGCCTCGCGCCGGAAATTGAAAACCTCTACGTTGTTCCCAGTGCCGGTCCTCTCAAAAACAGCGCCTCGGCGATCGAATCCAACGAATTCCGCCGACTCCTTGAAGATGCCAGAGCTCGGTTTGATTTAGTGATTTTGGACTCTCCCGCACTCAGCGTCAACAACGATGCCTTTTTACTAGAACCCTTTAGCGATGGGATGATTCTCGTCACCCGCCCCTGCTACACCCAAGGCGGAATGCTAACGGAATATGTTGAGCCCCTGACTGAATCAGAAACAGTCCAACTCTTAGGTGCAGTGATTAATGGTTGCGATATTCCCGTACCACTACTGGAAAATATTCCCAGAAAAGAACCCTTACCCCTCGCCCACAGCCACGAACCTCCCCAGCTTGAAGCAATGGACAGCAATCCGCCCAAAATACCCACCCGCACGAGTCGGTAGTGGGGTCGTTAAGTCCCCTCAGATTGAGTTGTCCCTGCGCCTTTCTACCCGGGGATCACAGAGCTTCCCCTGTAGCCTCTCTAAATGATTCCGACAGCTAATCGAGCAGAAACCATCAGGAGTTGCCCTTACAAGAACCGTTAAATTTATTTAAACCGGCTATATTCTGGGGTTTAAAAATAGTTTTAACGATCTGCCAAAAGTTTAGCCGGTTGGCGGTTCTTAAATTTTATAAAACTAACAAATTTTATACAGGCCATCGGAATAAAACTCTTTTAAAATTGAGGAAAAATTCCCCAAAAATTTATTAAAAAACGGCACAGTTTCTCATCAAGGGTTACCCTATATCGGGAACCTACGACAAAAGCTGCAGTTTTTTAGAGGGTGGAAAGAAGTCTTGTTAATGCCATTCAAAATGAGCCAAAAATGGCATCATAAATGCCCCTTTAACCTTCCGATAACCCTTCTGGCCCTCTGAAAAATCAAAGATTTTTTACAGATTTAAAATTTTAGACCGTCCGCGCAAAGAACTGGATGTATTGATGCTCGGGAACAATGCTATTGTGGATGAGCGTCACGCAAGGTTAAGCTGAAGCACCTATGGGAGCTTAGGTTTGACAAGTTATAGATTTAGGAAAGGCTTGTATTTCCGGAGAATAATGTGGTTCACTGGATACTTGTTCAAACATGGTATGGGGAGTTTTAGGTGTGTTCTTACATCAGCTTGTATTGCGTCTGAGTTTGCTGGCCGGTATTAGTGCAGTCACGGTGCTGCCATCAGGATTAAGTTTAGCCAATCCTCACCCCGTCCCGGGCCTGAACACAACCGGGGAGACTGCGCAGTTGCCCAACAGCAAACAGAATACCAGACCTGTTCCACCCACTGCTCCACCACAGGAGTCAGCGGTTACCTACACTCAGCGAGAACTGGAACAGATCATTCTCTTGTTCCGAGAGGTCGAACGGCAAGGACTAAGGCCCCAACAAGCTCAGGAGATCCGATCCCTGATTCGCGAATTGGAACAACTCACCGCTCAGGGACAGACCCAAGTTGTCCTCTCCTCTACCCAATCGCAACGAGTTCGCGGGTTGCTGACTTCCCTAACCCCCCAAGAAATCTCACAGATTCAGGAAGCCCTGGATTTGCCTGAAGTGCAAGTGGGTTTATTCACCCAACAAGAGATTTCTGAAATTTTATTAATTCTGGGCGGAATTCAACAGGTGAGACTTCGGCCCCAGCAAACTCAGGAGATTGCACAGCTAATTCAAGATTTAGAAACAATTCAAGCACAGGGGCAGCCCCAAGCCATTCTATCTCCTCAGCAAACCCAACTGGTTCTCTCTGTGATCGAGTCCCTGACCCCACAAGAACGCGCCCAGATCCAATCTGCGGTAGGGGTAGAACTCGCCCAGGGCACTCGCCTCGATCGCGCAACGGTACAAGAGTTGCTCTCATTTCTGAAAATTATCCAACGGTTAAATTTACGACCCCAACAACGGCAGGAAATCCAAAGTCTGGTCCAGGAACTAGAGGCACTTGAAGCCGAAGGGGAACTGGTGGTGATTTTATCTCCTGAGCGATCGCAACA
>NZ_JAFLQW010000642.1 GCF_017313335.1 Phormidium pseudopriestleyi FRX01
AAGGCTTCTTCTGCTTGCTTGCGATCGCTAATATCTCTTGTTACCACAATCACCGTATCTTCCCGCACCGGCGACACCGCCGCAGAAAACCACATCTCTTGCCCGCGATCGCTGAGACAGTAATCGAAATGCACAGTCTCTCTTGTCTCTAAAACTTGACTAATAACATTCAACCAGATTTCTGCAGTATCTGGGGAAAACAACTGTTCAATCGTTTGCCCCACAATGTCGGAATCGGGCTGATATAAACGCATCCAATTACTGGGTAAAATATCCAGATTGCTAATATTTCCCTCTTGAATACTAATTAAGGCGATAATATCAGTCATTGCCTCAAAAACTGCCCGCATTTTCTCCTCAGCAGACCTCAGTTTTTCCTCTAATAATTTTCGTTCATTAATTTCTGCTTGGAATTGGAGATTTTGATGAGCTAGAAGTTGAGTCTTTTCTTGAAGTTGCTTTTGGAGCGCCCGTTGAGAGAGATGGGTTTCTAGCCGCGCCAGAATTTCTTCCATTTGGAAGGGTTTGCTGATGTAGTCAATCCCCCCGGATTTAAAGGCTTTTGCTTTATCGAATCCTTCCGTGAGCGCACTTAAAAAGATAATCGGAATATCCTTGGTCCGAGGATTTTCTTTCAATTTTTGGCACACTTCATATCCATCCATCTCGGGCATCATGATGTCCAGCAAAATGAGGTCTGGCTGTTTGCTTTCTACAAATTGCAAGGCTAAAAAACCATTAGTTACAGCTCTAACATTATAATTATTTCTTCTTAATAAGTTGACCAATAATTTTAAATTATTCGGCACATCATCTACAATTAATATATCGGCTTTAGATTCTGAATTATCTTGAAAATTCATCCGGTTAATTTCTGATGCACCTTGTTCGCCCATAGTATCTACTACAATAAGATGTTGTCTCAATCATTCAATCTGCTTTTCAGACTTCTAAAATCTTAAAAAGATTACCCTGATGTTGTGGTGTCAAACCCCTTGAACTATTACCCTTAAACTCTCGAACATAGCCGGTTTAACTCTACCCGCCCCAAGGTCCCCCCTGGGAGCAAACCCGAAGCGACTCTCCCCGGATAAAACGCTCATGGCGAATCTACTCCAGCGGGACTTACGCATTGCCTTGATCCCAGGGGCAGTCCATGAAAGGCTCCTGTCATATCGAGTTGACATCCCTCTTCTGAAGATCATAAGTTCTGTCCCGGTTTAAGCGCGGATATCTGCATATCACTGTACTATAGAGCGCTTTAATAATTCGTACAATTTTCACTCCTTGATATTGCTTCTCTCAACCCCTCGAATTATCACAGATTACCTATTCGCTATCTGCGATTTTAAGATAACCACAGTTGTGTCCATAAGTTTCGCTGACTTATTCACCTCTCCAACTTGTCAAGCAATGGATCATCTCCAGATATTATCATCTGGATTTATTGGGCAACTTCAACTAAAATAACCGAAGTTTTAAGCCCTAGGTTTGGAGGATTATGCTTAGGGGTAATCAGCGATCGCGGTAATCAGATTGAACGGGACAACGCCCAGCAGAAAGATGAATGCGATCGCCTAGGGATCGATAAGATTATGCAACCTGGGGGGAACCGGGACGAGATATAGCTTGTTCTAAATAATTTATGACATCTTCAGATCCCCTCTCCCCCTTTGGGCCGCCGACGAGAAAGGGGTGAGGGCATTCCACAACGGCACGCAAGGATTGCTATAGCTTTGAAGTTGCCAATCCCCAGTCTCAACCGGACCCGTGGGATGAATTCCTCCAGTCAACTGTCCGACGAGAAAAGCAGCGATCGCCCTCTAAATTTACTACTCCATCTATATCTTAAGGCTGATGTATGTAGGCACAATCCCTTGATAACCTTAACTCAGATAAGGGAAGCGGAGAGGGTGCAAGACCTGCAACACCCGAATTCCCATCCAATGGAAATTTTAGACCAGGAGAACCATAATATGCCGTCTATCAGCTTAAAATTACCAACTTTGCGTCCGCTACGCTTTTTGCTGGCTGTCTGCGTGTCTGCCTTACTCTTTTTCAGCAGTGCCTTCCCTGCTTATGCAGCGACTAGCAGCCCGACGAAAGGTGAAGATCAGATGCTAAAGATTGAGAAGAAATCCCTAGAGGCGATCGGAAATGATCCTTATACCATGAAAGATGAGGTCGATGAAACGAATCCAGGTTTGAATGGCGTTCAAGGGACTGCGGATAAAGATCAAATGATTTCCCCAGAAGATGCCAAAGCCAGCGGTGCAACTTCGTTTAGTGAGCAGGTTAAGAACGCCGTTGGAAACATCACGGGTAAAGATTAATCTCTCAGCCGAATTGGGGTATAAAATATTCCGAAAAATACCAAGTTAGGACAAGGTAAATTAGGGTGAATTAGTCCCTCAAGGGAAAGGCTTTGGAGTCTTTCCCTTGAGGGACTAACGCATTCTTCCTAAAGTTTAAAGTCTGTTTTAGACGGGAATGCTCTGTTCCCAAGTAGCCCCCCCGGAACAGACGCGAAGGTTTGGGCTTTTTTGGAGGTTGAGCCGTGGCACAAATTTGGGACCGCAGAATTTGATGCGCTTGTTTGCAGGCGGCTTTCTCGGTGTTGAGATAAGGCGATCGCCCCGGATAAGCCCCTTTGAGCGATCGCGATCGCCCTCAACCGTCGTGAATCCAGTAACAGCCGCCCATCCAGTCCGGATGAGTTCATGTTGCCCTGGGGAAGATCGCCCTTTATTTTAAGTCGAAATTTATTCTTTTACCCGAGCTAAATTCAACCATCCGCCAAACCGGGCCAATTATGTCGAAATATTAAGCTATATTTCATTTTCTTCACATATAGGGGTGTAACCTCACCATAAGGGCGTCGTCCATGATACGATTGCTTCCCGTAACCGTGACAGATAGGGAGAACTTCTTTGGCACTACGGGTTGCTGTTGTTGGATCGGGACCGGCTGGTTCCTCTGCTGCTGAAACGCTTGTAAAAGCAGGGATTGAGACCTACCTGTTTGAGCGCAAGCTGGATAATGCGAAGCCTTGTGGCGGGGCCATACCCCTCTGTATGGTGAGCGAATTTGATCTACCGGATCGCATCATCGATCGCCGGGTGAGAAAAATGAAAATGATCTCCCCGTCTAATATCGAAGTCGATATCAATTTAGAAAAAGAAGATGAATATATTGGGATGTGCCGCCGGGAAATCCTCGATGGATTCCTGCGCGATCGCGCTGAAAAATTAGGCGCAAACCTGATTAACGGCACCGTTCACAAACTGGATATTCCCACAAACAATACAGATCCATATCTTTTACACTATGCCGACCATTCGGACGGCAGCGTAGCCGGGGTTCAAAAAACCCTAAAAGTGGATCTGGTCATTGGGGCTGACGGTGCGAACTCTCGCGTCGCCAAAGCCATTGATGCCGGGGATTATAACTATGCGATCGCCTTCCAAGAGCGGATTCGCCTCCCCGAAGACAAAATGGCCTATTACAATGACCTGGCAGAAATGTATGTGGGAACCGACGTTTCCCCCGACTTCTATGCCTGGGTCTTCCCCAAATATGACCATGTGGCCGTGGGAACCGGCACGATGAAAGTCAACCAAGCTTTAATCAAAAAGCTACAGGCTGGCATTCGGACCCGGGCCGCCAAACGGCTAGAAGGGGGCGAAATCATCAAAGTGGAAGCGCACCCGATTCCCGAACATCCGCGTCCGCGTCGAGTCGTCGGTCGCGTCGCCCTCGTGGGAGATGCCGCCGGGACCGTCACCAAATCATCTGGGGAAGGGATTTATTTTGCGGCCAAATCCGCTCGGATGTGTGCCGAAACCATCGTCGAGTTTTCTGAAGGGGGGACCCGCGTTCCCACGGAAGAAGAACTCAAAATTTACCTGAAGCGTTGGGATAAGAAATACGGCATCACTTATGCGGTGCTGGATATCCTGCAACGGGTATTTTATCGCACCGATGCCACTCGGGAAGCCTTCGTGGAAATGTGTGCTGACATGGATGTTCAGCGCATGACCTTCGATAGCTATCTGTATAAAACCGTAGTTCCCGCCAATCCTTTCGTGCAGATGAAGATTACCGCGAAAACGATTGGTAGTTTGCTCCGGGGTAACGCCTTGGCACCCTAGAACTGCCCAGAACAGGATCCAGCTAGAGCCGGTAAATCGGGAAAGTTGGATTCTGTTTGGAATCTTCCTGAAGCTGATCTAAGTGATCAGTCTTTCGGGAAATTGTTAGAAAGAGCGCTCTCCCGCGACATTAAGTAGTTGGGGGGAGCGTTTTTCTATTGAATCGTGAAACGACCTTGCTCACAGAGCAGTATCACCCAAATGGGTAGAACTTCAGGGAGTTCACAAAGCCGAAACTCCCCATCCTGTTCTTCCTGACTTGAGAGATGTGACTATACTGCTTGTGGGTTTTCATTGGCTGGTGCCGTGCTAGGCAACTCTAAGCAATAACCCGCGCCATAGACCGTTTTAATGTAGCGAGGATGTCGAGGATCGGGTTCGAGTTTTGTCCTCAGATGTCTAACATGAACTCGGATCGTTTCGATATCATCATCGGGGTCATATCCCCAGACTTCCTTGAGAATTTCACTGGGAGAGACCGTTTGGCCGTGACGTTGCAACAAGCAGTGCAACAGTTCAAACTCCAGGTGAGTCAGCTTGACCGTGCGATCGAACCACATGGCCTCAAAGCGTTCTGGGACGAGGGTCAGGGGTCCATAGTTGAGAATCTCCGCGTGTTTGGCCGCTTGGGGAATGCGATCGGTGCGTCGCAACAAGGCTCTGACCCGTGCCAGCATTTCTTCAACTTCAAAGGGTTTAGTCAGGTAATCATCAGCGCCTGCATTGAAACCTTCGACCTTATCATGGGTTTGACCTAAAGCTGTCAGCATCAGGACGGGTATATCGGCAGTACGCTCATCACGACGAAGCCGTTGACATACTGTGAATCCATCCACCCGAGGCAGCATCAGATCGAGTATGATTAAATCGGGGATCAGTTGCAGCGCAAGCGCTTGACCTTTGATGCCATCTTCGGCTTGACTGACTTCATAGCCAGCCATCTCCAGATTGACGGCGACTAATTCTGAGATTGCAGGGTCATCGTCAATGACGAGTATCCGGGGCATGGTTCAAAATTTTGAAAGACTGGGTTGATTACGGTTCATGAAGAACCATGTAGAGAATCGTAAAGATTCCTCTACAAATTATAAGCAAGGATTGTGACAACTCCCAGCACTAAATCGAAACGATTATAGTGTGGGCTTCCAAGACAATCCAGCTACTGCGAAGGCAGGCTCTTGGCTTTAAAAACGGGTTGACCCACCTCTGAAGTTTTTGATAATGATAGCTGCATTATGGTCACGGCCCAGACTACATCCACAATGAGGGCAGTCGTGCCAACGGATATGCAGCTTTTTTGGTACTTTCTCACCACAGTTGGAGCAATCTTGGGAAGTGTTATGGGCACTTACCGGAATTACCAACTTTCCCAGCATTTTCGGCTTTGTTTGCAAGTATTGACAGAAAGCTTGACCACCCAGCATCCAACACAGACTTAGCCAATCTTGTACGAGCAAGTCCTTTTACGTTTAAGTCCTCATGAGCAACCACGTCATATTTTGACAACAACCAGTTAGCCGTTTTAAAGTGAAAATCTTTACGTTTATCTGCCACTTTTTTATGTTGGCAACCTAACTGCTTGATAGCCTTGAGTCTACGGTTACTACCTTTTTGGCGACGTGATACCCGTTTTTGAATAACCCGCAACCGCTTCTGAGCTTTCCTGTAGTGCTGAGGAATTGCCACCGTTTCACCCTCGGAAGTTGTTAAAAACTCTTTTAATCCGACATCAATGCCGGTGATTTTGTCGGGATTAAAATCAGGTTTAATAGTTGGAACTGTTGCATCTTCGAGTGAAAGCGTTAGGTAGAATCCATCAGCTTTTTTGGTAACCGAAGCAGTTTTGATTTTAAACCCATCAGGTATTGGACGATGCAAAACAACCTTAACTTTGCCAAACATTGGTAAGTTAATTAGATTGCCTTGCCAACATCCTTCCTTCATTTGAGGGTAGGTAAATGTGCGGTAACGACTGCGTTGCTTAAACCTGGGTTTGCCGCTACGTTTGCCATTGCTATCACCTTTGAGAAACCTGTCAAAAGTCACTTTTACCCGCTTGACAACATCTTGGAGGACTTGCGAATAAATCTCTTTGTACCAAGGATGAGTTTTTTTGAGTTGAGGCAAGGTTTTCTTTTGACTAAAATAATCGGGATTATTTCGCAGTTCGGGCAAATGACAGATTAGAGGACAAGAGTTGATAGGAGAACGATTTTGCTCGTACCAGTTGAATCTATCAGCCAACAAATAATTGTACTGACTATAAAGCATTGACAGCCATCTATCTAACTCTGTAATCTGTGTTTTTGTTGGGCGTAGTTTGTACTGGTAGGATGTTCTCATGATGCTATCATAGCACGTAGCTAAATACTGCTGACAATGAACCCAATTAATTTCAGAGTGACTGATGAAGAGTTAGCCCACTTGAAGAACTAGCAAAATCAAGAAAAGGCAACAAAGCGAGGTCATTCGTGAGTTGCCGCCGAAAACTGTCAATCGAGCGGGGTATTGAACCTCATGGATTGACCGCCTATCCATCCCGACACCAACCTGAGTACAGGTATGGTGCTCGGCTGAGGGCGTCAAGCTAAAATCTTTCCAAAGAATTATTCCCGGATTTGAACGGCTTAGATCCGGGGGCGGATCAGGGATCGGACTCCTGGGAATAATGGGTGACTGAATGGATAATTTTTAAGGAAATCACCCCATTATCCGGCATTTTCCCCGAGGAGTAAAGGTGGTTATACCGCTCTCCAAAACTTACTCAAACTTAATTGTATGATGTTTAGTTCCTAGCTTGGATCTTCCAAGACCTTTCCATCACTAGGCTTACACGGCTGAACTATCCGCGTTTTCCTTTCTTTATTGAGGCATTTAAGTCACGATCTATTGAAATGTGACAGTTGGGACAGTCATACTGCCTTTTGTCCAGGGGCATTTTTTGTCGGTGTCCGCAGTTGGAACAAATCTGTGAACTGGGATACCACGGGTCAATCAGCGTTAATTTGCTCCCATACCACTGGCATTTATACTCAATCGGGCGACGAAACTCATAA
>NZ_JAFLQW010000379.1 GCF_017313335.1 Phormidium pseudopriestleyi FRX01
CAAACCCACTACAACTAAACCCAAACCACAACCCAGAGCCAACAACCTCGAAAACCAAAAGACACCCTCACACGCCACACGAAAATCATGGTAAAAACCTCCCAGCACCCAACGAAACTTCCAGGGATGAGAAAGCCCCTGACGAGACCGATAAGTTTTTTGGGAAGTCGGATTA
This sequence comes from Phormidium pseudopriestleyi FRX01, assembly GCF_017313335.1. GTDB lineage: Bacteria > Cyanobacteriota > Cyanobacteriia > Cyanobacteriales > Laspinemataceae > Laspinema > Laspinema pseudopriestleyi. Next base: position 176 of record NZ_JAFLQW010000379.1, read on the forward strand.
AGCGCCTGCAACACCTGTTGAGCCGCCCAGCGTTGCCGTCGATTCTGCTGCAAACATCCCTGCACAATTCCCGACAATTCTGACGGAATTCGCGGTAAGTTGAGATGGCAATTCATCACCTCCCTCAGCAGTTGAGTTTGTCCATCAAACTGATAAGGAATTTTCCCTGTCACGGCGCTGATAATCATAATTCCCAATGACCAAATATCCCAGGCTGTGGAAATGCGATTCTTGTCCCCCCAGGCTTCTGGAGGCATATAGGCAATGGTGCCAATGGGATTTGAGGTTTGGGCATAACTCTGGTTTCCTAAGCTGCGAATTAAGCCAAAATCCGAGGCTTTCCAGGTGTCTTTTACCCAGAGAACGTTTCCGGGCTTTAGGTCACGATGCACTTTATTCTGACGGTGTAGATAGTCCAATCCCGCCGCTACCTCGGTAATCAACTTTTGGGTTTCGGTCACGGAGAGTTTCCCCTTTTCAAGTCGGTTTTGTAGGGAATATTCTGCCTGTTCCATGACTAAATATAACAGGTCAATGTTATTAAACCTTGATGCCCCGGCGGTATGGGAGCGAATCAGATGAGGATGGTCGAGGCGAGTGGCTTCCATTAACTCGATGAGTTGTCGGTTGTCGTTATCGGGAATAATTTTAACGGCGACCTGTCGTAATATGCGATCGCGAACCACTTCATCGGCTAGAAAGACTGCGCCAAATCCTCCGGCCCCCAAGAATTCTCGGAGATGGTATTTGTTCTCAATCACGGCTCCAATGAGCATTTTATAGAGCATTTGAAATTGGTTCACGATTCTAACCTTTAAGACGAATTTTACGGGTTGGCATGGGTGCTTTAACTGTAGCCTTGTCAAGGTGTTTACATCAAGATGACTCACTCAAGGAGTCATTACGAACGTTTGTAGTCACCCCTTTAGGGTAGCCCTGTCAAGGTGCAATCCCACGAGTTTTCGTTCTTTCTTCAAGACTCTATAGGGTTCAAACCCTAGCTCTGAATTGGTGCCTCATTTAATGACGAAAAATCGTGGTTTCTTGTAGGGGCCTGCGCATTGCGCCCCTACTATAAATACGCCTTGACAGGGCTACCCGTTTAGGGCTAGTGCTTTAAACTGGCTGCTGAAACTCAGCAACCCTAGCACTCCGATTAACTTAATGTCTAAATCGGGTGTAGCATATCTCGCCGGAGTCTGGGTATTTGTGAATATACTCGATTAACCCAGTGGTGGGTGATGGCGATAAGTCCAGCTTAGGCGGGTTGAGGGAGAATTTCTATGGTAGATAGATGGAAGTTGGATGAAAATTAGATGGAATTGGTGGGGTGGAGAGGTTCGGGGAATCGGTGATTGACCACAGGAGTTGAGGTAACCTGCCCACTCTACGGCTTCAACTTTGGGTAACAGAGGTTTAAAATGCGGAAAGTCTTCCCATTGGCGATTGTCTTAACCCGCTATGACTGGTATTCCTGATCCCATCGAACTTGACCCACGCCACACTGCTAAACATCTTCCCAATACGCCCCAATCTCAACGTCTTTTGCAACGCGGTCTTGCTGCTCACCTTTTCCTTGACCTCGCTACAATGGAACGAGTTGCAACGGCTATCATCGAATAAGGTGAATATCTCGGTGAAATCCGAGGCTATAAACGCTATGGTATGTTATTCACTGAGCCGATTGGCGATCGCCTTAGCCCCAATCTTGAACGAACCCCTTTGTACTATGGTGAACTTAAAATCGACTCCAACAATCGATACCACGTCATCCCCCGTACCCGCCCCAGTCGCACATGACTGGGAATTCGTGGAAATATGGCTCGACCCCCTGCAAAATCCGCCTTATGTCCTGCTGCTGCGGGGTGACAATCGCGGCAACTGTGAAATTCTTGACCCCGCTCAAAACTACGCTCTCATTTTTGCCAGTTGTGCCTACGAAGACGCTCAAAACTGGCTCCTGGAAGACGAATACGAACCCGTCGAAGGTCGTTTGAATTTGTAGTTTTAGGCATAATCTTTAAACCCGAATGCGGATTCCCCGTTGTTGCATTTCGGTTTCAAACTGTTGGCGAAAGGCGGCTATGGCGGGAACACCTGTAAAGTAAACTTCCCCGCTTGTCGCGGAAACAAAGCTCAAACCGGCTGAATTATCCCCCTGCGCTAACTGTTGGGTGACGGTGGCTTGATATCGGGATGTGAGTAACAATAACCGCTGATTCCGAGACCCCCGCCAGAGGAGGTTATCATGTTCCTCTTGGCGGTATTGTCCATCTACAAGTAAATCAAGTCGTTGCAATAGTTGCCGTTGTGCGTCGGTTCCTTGCTGCTGGAGGGTTTCCAGGCGATATCCCGTATAGCACATCACGCCTCGCTCTCGCTGTTGGCGGAGGGTATCAATCAGTTGGATTAAGGGGTCGGCTTGCATCATCGGTTCGCCACCGGAGAAGGTAATGCCTTCGATGTCCGGTTGGGCGAGAATCCAATGGGCGAGTTCTTGGATGGTCAGGGTTTCCCCGCCGCGAGCATCCCAGGATTCGGGGACAATGCAGCCCGGACAGGCGAAGGGACAGCCTTGAACCCATAAAACGGCTCGTTGTCCGGGACCGAGAACTTGCACGGTCGATTGCCGTCGGAAAATCTGGAGGTTAGTAGTCATGGTTGATGTAAAGAATAGTTTTTTTGGACTGTTTTAGTTTGTGATATTAGGGAGCATTTCCGGTCCCCTCCCCTTAGCAAGGGGAGGGTTAGGGTGGGGTCCGAAAGCCCTCCCCAAGGCATCGGTCCGGGTTGGGTGGGGTGACGGCGTGAAAGGTTAGGAACAGTCTGAATGCCTGATATAGCTAAGATTTTCGCCTTGACAATTCTGGGTGAAGTATTAACGTGGAGACCCCACCCTAACCCTCCCCTTGGCAAGGTCCGGGGACCGGAGGTACACTTGAGCATAAAAAACCTACTCTTGTTAGATCCCCTCTGTTCCCTCCTCAAGACATCGGTCCGGGGGGTGAACTGTTCGTTCATTGAGATGCTCCCGTGAAATTGTGCGGTTTGTGTTATAATTAATTCCCAATTATTAAGGATGAATTTGGAGACTAAACCTGTCACCATTCACAGGAGATATTCAGAAGATATCCAAGGCGGCGGATGGTTTTTAAGGAGTGGTTGGGGTCAGTTTCGGGGCTGTATTGTTGCAAGATTTTGCGAATTTCCCGGGCAAGACCGTTGATTTCTAGGGAGTTGTGATTTTCTTCGTTTTGCCAGATAGCTTCGATGAGGTCTTGATAGTGACAGACGATGGGTTCACCTTGGTTATCTAGGTTCCTTTGTGCCATGTAGGTCAACATCTGGTTGACTTGAGGACGACAGTCAATGGGCTGGCGTTGGCCTGTGCTTTGGTAGTATAGGGTGGCATGGGCGATTTTGTAGATGAATTTGCCCTCCGATGGGACAGGGAGGGGAGGGGAGGATTGTGGCTGGCGTTGGCTTTTTCGGGTGGTGTTGGGGTCATGGAAGGTCAGCCGCCAGGGGCCGATCTGGATGACTGTACCGGATTGCCGGGCTATTTCCGATTGGTGAAGGTCGTAGAGGGTCTGATCTACTTGAACTTGGGTGCCGTTGGTGCTATGGTCGCTGATGATCCACTGACCTTTGTTTCGGGTTAGGGTGCAATGTTTAATCCGGGTAATTTGGTGGTCGGGGTCTTCGGTTAAGGCAATCTGGTTTTCGGGGAGTCGTCCGATGCTATAGGAAATATCCCGCAGTTCAAAGGTGTTTTGCTGTCCGCTGGGGGAGTGGATAATGAGATAGGGGATTAGGTTAATCATGGGCATGAGATGAACTCGGAGCGATCGCCCCCCTAGTTTACCAGAACCTAACTCCGCTATTTGGAGCTTGTAACCCCAGGGGTAATCGACAGCAGAATGGCACTGATATTGTCCTTTCCGCCTCGGTCTAAGGCGTTTTGAAGTAAATCTGTTAAGCGGGTCTCAGGAGAGAAGGACGGGTCCGATCGCAGGTGTTGGATTTCTGCATCAGAGAAGTAGTTGTGTAAACCATCACTGGACAGGAGCAGGATATCATTTGGTTGTAGGGAACGCAGGGGAGAGACTTCGTTATCTTCTTGCCATTTCGGGTCAATAGAAAACTGTCCGGTTCCTTCACGACCTCCCAGACAGGAGGTGACTTGCGATCGCCGGGGATGAGTGGCGACTTGTTCGGGGGTAATTTTGCCAATTTCTAGTAAAACCCGCACAATGGAATCGTCAGCGGTTTTATACAAAGGTACGTTCTCTCGCAGATGATACAGTCGGCTATCTCCAGCATAGAGATGAACATAATCTTGGGGGGTAATAATCGCGGCGACGACTGTTGACCCCATCCCCACCAGTTGGAAACTCTGGCATCCTTCGTCACGGATCGCCTCATCAGCTTCATAGAACTTAGCTAATAACTGGTTATAGATGTCTTCTCGACTTTCGGGTAAGGGTTGAGCCACCAATTTCTCAAAGGTTTCAATGGTCAGTTGGGCGGCGCGTTGTCCTCCGCGACCTCCACCCATGCCATCAGCAACGACGGCTAAAATAGCGGCATGATCAGGCCAAGTCTTGACTAAAATCTGGTCCTGATTTTCCTCACGAACCTTGCCAATATGGGAAACCCAAGCGAGACTCGCCCAGGGCAAATGTTGCACTTGTAAGGGTTGGGAAGGGGAAGATGAGTTATTCATCATGAATTTATGACTTCTAGTTCAAGGTTACCCAATTTAATCCGGCTTCCCAGTTGTAAGACAACCGGATGAGAATAGGGCTGATCGGGTAGCGATCGCAGTTTTTCACCGTTGATGGTGGTGCCGTTGCGACTGCCTAAATCCCGAAGTGTGAGCTGTCCCTCTTGCCATTGTAATCAGGCATGATGGCGAGATACCATAGGAGGGTCTCCGAGTTCGCAGTCGCTGAGGTCGAGGTCTACTTGGGTGTGAGGGGGGTCGTTGCGTCCGATGAGGATGCGGATCTGAGTGAGGGGAATTGGTCGCTGTTGTTGGGGGCCGTTGCGGAGGATGAGAAGGGTTTTATCAGGGCTGAGTCGCTGTTGTCCGGGGACGGGATCAAGTCCAAATCCATTCATGAGTTGGGGTTTCCTGTTTTGCGCGTGTCACGTAAGAGTCCGGTGACTTGACCGGGGGTGAGTTGTCCAGATTGTTGTAAGGTTTGGAGTTGTTGGGCGGCTTGCTGCATGATATCGGTACGACCGGATTTGTAGGCGGCGACTTGGATGTTGGTGAGCAGTTCTCCGGTGCGGTTGGGGTCTAGGCTGCGGGGGAGTTCGCTGCTGTTGAGGTTGATGTCCCAACCGAGGCGATCGCGTTCAACTTCTCGATTGACCTGTTGTGCGGCTTTGTAGGATTGGGTATGGGCGATCGCCACTTTAGCCGCGATCGGGGTTATCCCAGAACTTTGGATCTGAAGTTTCAGCACTTCTTGCTCAGAAATGGTGTCATGAACATTCAAGGGGGAACTCGGACCTCAATCAGAATATCGGTGGGTTCACGGGTGGAAATAGGGGGTAACACCAGTTCGTTGGGGGCCGTTTCTTCCAGGGGGAGATAGTCGGGACGGTAGCGACAGAAACTCTCAACGGAGGCTTGATTGAGGGGGGTGAGAATTAGTTGCACCTGTTCAAAACCAATGGATTGACAGCGGCTGAGATGTTGTGGCAATTGGGGTTCTAGGTGACTGGGGTCATCGGCGTAGAGAAATCCGCCACGACTGCGATCGCCTAACTGAACTAGAAAATCTGTATTAAAGTTAGCCGCATCCCCTAACCCCACGGTAAACAGGGTGATGCCCGCATTGGCAAAGTCTCGAACCCGTTCCACCAGAGGCATGGTATCCTCCAGAGTGCGACCTTGCCGATTGGTGGGATGTCCATCGGTAATCAGCACAGCCACTCGGGCAATTCCGGCGGCGGGAGGCAGTTGTGACTGTAACCAGGTTAAGGCTAAATCGGTGCGGGTCACGCCTTCGGCTTGTAAGCTCTCGATAGCGGCTTCTAGGGTATTGTGGGAGTGGCTGTGATGACCCAGAGGAGAGACTCCAGTGGCGAAACTTGCCAGAGGCAAGGCGATCGCTATCCCGTAATTGGCGCATCACGGTCCGACAAGCGGCTTTGGCCCCCTCTAGCTTGTTCCCGTTCATGGAGGAACTGGTATCGAGGGCGATCGCCATCTGGAGGGGCAATTGGGGCGAGTTGGCTTCAGGGGTGAGGCGAACGAGCCGGACATGGCGCGTGTCTTGAGAACTTATTTTGGCGGGTAAATCCCAGTCCAGTTGGAGGTCAAACATATAAAACTTAACGCCTAAGTGATTGATATTAGCCTATCAACGGTGTTTGGGGAAATCCATAGAAGATTCATGGAAGATAGATAGAAATTAGATGGAATTTTCCCGACCCTCTCCAAGACTCCCTCGTCCGTCAAGTGCGTAACTATCCCATTGGATTGGGACTCTCGGAACTGTGGCGATCGCTTCTCCCCCCTCACCCCCGGCCCCTCTCCTCAGTGGATGTAAACCTGAAATGACAGGAGATGAAGAACTAACCCTGTCAAGGTGTATTTGTAGGGGCGCAATGCGCAGGCCCTGGCAATGCGCAGGCCCTGGCAATCTGTCTATGTTAGGTTTATTTAAGGCCAAAGCCAATTTTTGAATGGCCGAATTATATAGCGGTGACCAGAGTTCTGAGGTACGTTTTTGGAGTGCGAGCATCTTGCTCGCAATTATCAAGAGCGAGCAAGATGTTTGCACTCCTCAATTATCAAGAGCGAGCAAGATGTTTGCACTCCTCAATTATCAAGAGCGAGCAAGATGTTTGCACTCCTCAATTATCAAGAGCGAATGAGTCCACCGAACCGCTATATATAGATTGTCATCATGATTTAGGCTCGCTTGTGACTTTATGGTATGTTATTAAACATGATAAGCTGTAGAAGCACTTAAATTGGATGCTCAACAGCTTAGAAAGATGCAAAGCCTGAGCCAAGGCGAAAGATATGCGGCACTCCGGTGCACTTGGGCTGAAATTCCTTCCCAATTTAAATGGCGAACAGCTTAACGAATCATGACCTCTTTCAGACTACCCGATTCTTGTAGCCTCTCTCAACCCTAATCATGCTGACTCCCCCACCTTCAGCGTTACAACCAGCGATCGGCACCCCGCGCAAACTCTGGTTGTTGATTCTGCTGTTTTTCTGTTCCCTCAGTCTTGTCCTCCTGTCACCTGGGTTAAGTCTAATGGTATTTCCCCCCCAACTTTTAACGGATCCGTTTCTGCAATTTCCCACCTCCAATTCTGTTCGGGTGGTGTGGTTTACGGAGTTTGCTGGGATTCAGCATCGGGTCGAATATGGGGAAAATGGGTCGAACCTTGTGGGTGCAACAACGACGAAACTGAGTCTGACTCGGGAGGATGAGCGATCGCATTTCGGGAGTCAAACCGAAGATGGATCAGTGTATCCGAAACCGACAGTCCGAGATATTTGGCGCCATGAAGCGGAGATTACGGGACTAACCCCTGGGGTGCGGGTCCCCTATTGGGTGACGAGTCTGCGGGAGGACCAGGTGGAAATCAAGGGCGATCGCTTCACCCTGGCAGCCAACCCTGAACCGGGTAGCGATTTGAAAATTTTGCTCACTTCTGATCATCAGTTAATGCCCATGACTGCGGCTAATTTACAAAAAGTCGTCGAAACCATCGGACGAGTCGATGCGGTGTTTCATGCCGGTGATTTAATCAATATTCCCGATCGCGCTTCGGAATGGTTTGATGACAATCGGGGAAATGCCTTCTTTCCCGTCATGCAAGGTCGCGCTCAGTATAACTTTAAATCCGAATCGGGGGAACAAGTTTATACCGGGGGTAAAATTATTCAACACGCGCCCCTATTTCCCACCGTCGGCAATCATGAAGTGATGGGCCGTTTTTCCACAGAAAAAGATTTATCCGAGCAGTTTATCGATGCCTTTCCCCGTCCAATTGCCGATCGCCTGTATGAGGAAAAGAGTGAAGAAATCAATCCTGAAGACTCTCCCGTATTGCGCGATCGCTGGTTAATTGACAACTCCTTTAATACCACCACCTTTAATGAAATCTTTAACCTCCCCAATTCAGAAGGCAAAAATTATTACGCCGTCACCTTTGGCGATGTGCGATTAGTTGTTCTATATATTACGAATATCTGGCGCAATCCCAGTCTCGGCCCCAAAACCAAAGGTCGATATCGAGAACGAGCAGATCATTTAACTCAACCGGAACAATGGGGATATGGACAACATATTTTTGAACCGATTACTCCAGGCAGTCCCCAATATCAATGGCTGGAACAAGAATTAGCCAGTTCCGACTTTACCGAAGCTAAATATAAAATTGTCATGTTTCATCATCCCCCCCATTCCCTCGGGGGAAATGTGGTTCCAGCTTATACCGATCCAGTGCAACGATTAGAATCAGATGGAATTGGGCGGATCACGGTGCGCTATGAATATCCGAAAGACAAAGATTATATTATTCGGGATGTTGTGCCATTATTGGAATCTGCCGGAGTCCAGTTAGTCTTTTACGGACATTCTCACTTATGGAATCGCTTTGTCAGTTCCAGTGGAATGCACTTTTTGGAATCCTCTAATGTGGGGAACAGTTACGGGGCTCATGATGAAGATAATCCCCGAGAAGTGCCGAAGAATTATCAAGAAACCTATGCCGCCACCGGCAATCCCAATGGCTTGGATCCGGTGATTCCCACCCTTTCTCCCCTTTTGGATGACAACGGTCAACCGTTACCCTATATTGCGAGTAATGATATCTCTGCGTTTAGTATTTTTGAAACGAATACAGGGATTGTCAGTAGTTACCGTTTTGATGCGCGAAACCCCAGTGCGACGGTGGTTAAATTTGATGAGTTTAAGTTAAAATCCTCCCCCTAAAACCTGGGACAAGAAACCGGGTTTCTAACATAACTGTTTGACTAGGACCAAAAATGAGGAAAGAAACCCGATTTCTCAACCTACCACAGAAACCGGGTTTCTAACATAACTGTTTTACTAGGACCGAAAATGAGGAAAGAAACCCGGTTTTTCAACTTTGAGAATCACTTTCCCTCTGCCGCTAAAGAATCGGGCATTTGCCAGATTTTAATAGTTTTATCACTGCTACCACTGACTAGGGTTTTGCCATCAGCAGTCATGGCTACGGCATTGACACTATCTGAATGTCCGGTTAAGGTTTGAATTTCCTGTTTGCTTCTGAGGTCCCAGAGTTTCAGGGTATGGTCTGAACTGGCAGAAACTAGCATTTTTCCGGCGGGACTGATGGCAATACTATTGATGCGATCGCCATGTCCGGTTAAGGTGCAAATCTCTGTGGCTGTTTTGATATCCCAGAGTTTAATGGTTTTATCTAAACTCCCACTGGCTAAAGTTAAATTATCCGGAAATATCCCCACGGAAGTTACCCCGTCAGAATGTCCCAATAACGGGGGAAATTCTTCCGATGTTTCGATATTCCAGAGTTTAATAGTTTTATCTAAACTGCCACTAGCTAAGATGCGATTATTCGGACTAATTGCCAGGGAAGTTACGGCAGCTAAATGTCCCGTTAAGGTGACTAATTCTTGTCCCGTGATGCCATTCCAGAGGCGAATACTTTGGTCGAGACTGCCACTGGCAAGCAGGGTGCCATCGGGACTGAAGGTGACCGCATTTACCCATTGTTTATGTCCCGTTTTGGTGAATAAAAGTTGTCCGCTTTGGGCTTTCCAAATTTTAACAGTTTTATCATTACTGCCACTGGCTAATGTCCAGCCATTTTGACTAATGGCGACGGAATTAACGGGGTAAGAATGGCCGGTTAGGGTGAGAAGTTCTTCGCCGGTTTTGAGGTTCCAGAGTTTAATGGTTTTGTCCCAACTGCCACTGGCGAGGAGTTGACCCTCGGCATCTAAGGCGATCGCACTGACGGCGCGAAAATGGCCGGTTAGAGTGGCCTGACATTCCATGCCGGGAGTTTGTAAAACTTCCACCGGGGAGACTGGGGTTGAGACCAAATTAGGGGACTCTGGAGAGGCATGAGGATTAAAAGAAGAGGAAATTTGGGTCAGATGAGACTGAAGAACTCGGGTTTCTTGTTCTAGTTGCTGAATCATATTGCTGGCGCTTCTGAGTTCATCTTGCTGCGATCGCAGGGTTGTCC
>NZ_JAFLQW010000637.1 GCF_017313335.1 Phormidium pseudopriestleyi FRX01
AAAGGGTAGCCAACCAGGGAGTTCGTGGCGATCCCACCAGGATAAACCGGCTAAGGCGATCGCGCTGAGGCCAATTAATCCCGCATCTAAGCGGTGAAACCATTCCAGGAACACCTGAAGATTCATTTGCTGGGTGGGGACTAACTGGCCGTAACATAACGGCCAGTCTGGACAAGCCAAACCCGCATTCATCACCCTTGTTGCACTGCCGACTGCCATTAACAGCAGGGTCGCGATCGCAATTTTCCAAACCAAGCGACGAATCCGATCCCGAGGGGGGGAGTCAGGGGCTGCGATCGCCGGATGCCGATCAACGACTGAGTTCGCCATAATCGCTACTCCTTCGCGTCATTATTCGTTCCTTATGTTAAATTAACACTAAGTAATTACTCTGATGTAGTTTATCCTTTCCACCAAATCCGACAACAGAACTCTTTTTCTACAGTAGCGAGTCAGAATCAAGAGCGACAAGCCTTGAACCGGATTTCCCCTCCCCTAAAAATTACCGAGATTTCCTGACAATCCCTGCCCTAAAGTCAACCTTTCTTCACAAATCCCCGTTTGTCGTGACGGTTTCAACCGTCATCCCCTTTCACCGAGACAGTTTCCACCCAAAAAATGTAAAATTTCTTCCCTCCCGGTGACCAATTGAGGGACCAAATATATCAACAACCGATACAGCGGACCCGAAAAATTGCTAACTTAGCAATTGGAGTCACAAAAAACTGTTGCAAGACAGCACTCGGAGTCGCCGACTGCGGCAAAATTTCTGATCTAGGAGGTTGAAGTGAAAGTACCCAGTGCTATTTGGACGATGATAGCAGGCATCACCATCACGCTGGTGAGCTTGTGGGTCGGCCAGAATCATAGTCTCATGCCCGTTGCCGCCTCAGAAGAAGCGCCCCGGATTGATGCACTATTTAACGTGATGATGACTATTTCCACAGGTTTATTCCTGATTGTCCAGGGGATCATCGTGATTTCCATTTTCAAATTTAAAAAACGTGCCGATGACAATACCGATGGGCCACCCATTCATGGCAACGTTCCCCTAGAAATTCTCTGGACAGCGATCCCAGCCATCATCATCATGGGGATCGGCATCTACAGTTTTGAAATTTACAACTCAATGGGCGGCCTAGACCCAATGGCCTCCCATGAGTCTCATGTCGCCCATAAACACCAGGCTGGGGAGGCGATCGCCGCATCCCTACCCTCCGACGAAACCGCCGTTACCCCCTATAAAGCACCGGGTAAACTGGTGGCCCTCGGAGTGGGTGCCTCTCCGCGTACCCAAGGACAAGACCCCTTTGTCAGTGTCAACGTCCTCGGACTCCAGTTTGCCTGGATTTTCACCTACCCCAACAGTGGCGTAACCGCTGGAGAATTGCATCTCCCGGCAGGAAAAGAGGTGCAACTGACCATTACCGCCAGCGATGTCATCCACTCCCTGTGGATTCCAGAATTTCGACTCAAACAGGACGCCATTCCCGGACGTTCAAGCGAGTTGCGCTTCGTTCCCCAAATCATCGGAGAATACTCCGTGGTTTGCGCCGAACTCTGTGGGTCCTATCATGGCGGGATGAAAACCCGCGTGATTGTGCAGTCGGAAGAAGATTTCCAAGCCTGGTTACAGAGTCAGATTGCCGCCCAATCTGAGGGACAAGAAACAGTGGCCCTGAATCCGGCAGACTTATCGGAAACGGACTATCTGCAACCTTTGGCCGCTGAGATGGGGATTGATGGAGAAATGCTCAAACAACTCCATGCTGAACACCATTCTGGCGATCGGGCGATTTAACCCCGGCCATGTCTTTAGCTGTGGAGGGGAGAGGCAACTCGCCCTTTAACCGGGACCGAATGACCCATCATCCCCCATCAGCAGGGGAACTCAGACGCATCAGTAATAACAATTGATTTATGGCACAAGTAACCGAACCCCAAACCGATAACCTCGGGGAAACCCTTGCTGTAGAAGCCGGTGGACAGACCCCTTGGCGCGAATACTTTAGCTTTAGTACGGACCATAAGGTGATCGGGATTCAATACCTGGTCTGCACCTTCATTTTCTATCTGATTGGCGGTGCATTAGCGACCGCTGTTCGCACGGAATTGGCAACTCCCGACTCGGATTTTGTCAGCCGCGAACTCTATAACGGTCTGTTTACGATCCATGCTACGGTCATGATTTTTCTGTGGATCGTTCCTGCGGGGACCGGGGCCTTTGGCAACTACCTGATTCCCCTGATGATTGGGGCGCGGGATATGGCTTTCCCCCGGTTGAATGCGATCGCCTTTTGGCTGATTCCTCCCGGTGGAATCCTGCTATTATCTAGCTTCTTTGTCGGTGCCGCGGGTGCCGGTTGGACCTCCTATCCCCCCTTAAGTACCACCGGGGAAAAAGCGGGAGAATTTATCTGGATTTTGAGCGTTCTGATACTGGGAACCTCCTCCATTTTGGGCGGAATCAACTTTTTGACCACCATCCTGAAAATGCGGATGCCGGGAATGGGATTAAATGATATGCCCTTGTTCTGCTGGGCAATGCTGGCAGCTTCGGCTTTGATTTTAATCTCGACGCCGGTGTTAGCGGGGGCGTTAATTCTTCTAGCTTTTGACTTAATTGCTGGAACTGCCTTTTTCAATCCAATGGGCGGTGGGGACCCGGTGGTTTATCAGCATATGTTCTGGTTCTATTCCCACCCGGCAGTTTATATCATGATTCTGCCCATTTTTGGGATGATTTCTGATATTTTGCCGGTGCACGCCCGCAAGCCGATTTTTGGCTATCAGGCGATCGCCTATTCCAGTATGGCAATTAGCTTTCTGGGCTTAATTGTCTGGGCGCACCATATGTTTACCAGTGGTACTCCCGGCTGGTTACGGATGTTCTTCATGGTTGCCACCATGATTATTGCCGTTCCCACAGGAATTAAAGTCTTTAGCTGGTTAGCCACAGTTTGGGGGGGCAAACTTCGCCTCAACAGCGCCATGCTGTTCGGGTTGGGTTTCGTCTCTATGTTCGTGATCGGCGGTCTGAGTGGGATTATGATTGCCTCAGTCCCGTTTGATATTCACGTTCACGATACCTATTTCATTGTCGCCCACTTGCATTATGTGCTGTTTGGCGGCAGCGTCTTCGGTCTGTATGGGGGGATTTATCACTGGTTCCCCAAGATGACGGGTCGGATGATGAATGAATCTCTGGGTAAATTGCATTTTTTCTTAACGTTAATTGGGTTTAACCTGTGCTTCCTGCCGATGCATTATCTGGGATTGCAAGGGATGCCTCGTCGGGTGGCGGAGTATGACCCCAAATTTGCCACGGTCAATTTAATTTGTACGGTGGGGTCTTATATCCTGGCGGTTTCTACCATCCCGTTGATTATTAATGCGGTGTGGAGTTGGATTGGCGGTGCGAAAGCATCGGGGAATCCCTGGGATGCGTTAACGATGGAGTGGCAGACGACTTCTCCTCCGCCGGTGGAGAATTTTATTGGGGAACCTGTGCGCTTGACTGGGCCTTATGATTACGGCATGGGCGATCGCAACCCGAACGTCCAAATGCCTGAGTCCCAAGCGAATACTCCCATGCTATCCGGGGGACCGACGGTTTCCTAAACCGCGCAACTCTATTTTTTGGGGTCGGGTCAACCCCGACCCCAGTCACCTTACAAGGGTAGGTTTTTTAAGCTCATGGTGATTTGCCCTAAGATTAACTGCACCTCCGGTCCCCTCCCCTTGCCAAGGGGAGGGTTAGGGTGGGGTCCTCTTAACGTGGCGTCAGCCACGTCACGCACTATGAAGCCGCGATCGCGCCTTTTTGGAGACGGGTCCAACCTCTTTCCTCGTTAATCGGCGATATAGCGTCACTCCGACTCTCCAACCCACCATTCCTAGTGACGAGGCTTTAGCCACGTCACTTTGACCCCACCCTAACCCTCCCCTTGCCTTGGTCCGGGGACCGGACGTGCAGTTAATCTTAAGGTCTATACACCATAAACGGAAAAAACTTACTCTTGTAAGACCCCAGTCACCCCAGACTCAAACCATACACTCTACAACAGACTATTGCTTATGCAAGGGACAATTGATACCAGCAACGCGGCTATACAAGCTGAACATGGGGCAGGCACCCACGGGGGTCACCACGGTGACCATCCGGATCATCGAATTTTTGGAATCATCATCTTTCTGGTGGCGGAGTCGATGATTTTTCTGGGATTATTCGCCGCTTATCTCACTTTTCGGTCGGTTTCCCCGGCATGGCCGCCAGAAGGTACGCCGGAAATGGAACTGTTGCTGCCGGGAATCAATACGATTATCCTGATTTCTAGCAGTTTTGTGATGAATCGCGGCAATGCGGCGATTAAGAAGAATGATGTCAAGGGTTTGAGGTTTTGGTTCGGTGCAACAGCAGTCATGGGTGCTGTGTTCCTCGCGGGCCAGTTGTATGAATATTTTCATACCGGCTTTGGTCTGACGGATAATATCTTTACTAGCACGTTTTATGTGCTAACTGGCTTTCACGGATTGCACGTGACTTTTGGGTTGCTGTTGATTTTGGCGGTCTTATGGCAATCCCTGAAGGCGGGTCATTATTCTAAGGAAAGTCACTTTGGACCAGAAGCAGCAGAAATTTACTGGCACTTTGTTGATGTGGTCTGGATTGTGCTGTTTACGATTCTGTATTTGTTCTAATCGGGAGGTTATATCTCCTATTTTGATGAGATTTGCCCCCATTTGGGGGTTTTTTGTGTGCGATCGCCGCGTCACCGTTGGGAGCGCCCTAATGATGCCGGTTCCCGGGAGTCGAGTCCTGGGTGTCAGAAGTATCATCAGGGCGATCGCTTCGGGTTTTCCCCGTTTCCCGGGGATTTTAGAGGAATGTTTTTCTACTAATGCGGTCAACTTCCCGCAACAAAATGGGATAAAAGAGGCTTAAAAATTGTTAAAACAATTAGTGAATTTCAGTGAATTTCACTGGCTACTTTTCGGAGGGTTTCCGTAAATTGTTCGCTCTCGATGAGCTTGGTAATTTCAAGAGCAGCCGTTTGGATTTGCTGAACGTGCTTTAGCTTTTTCTCATCAGACCAGCTATTGCTATAACATTCGAGTAAATCTGCCGACGATAAAATCGTCGTTAAAGGAGTTCTCAGTTCATGAGAAATTAGGGTCATAAAGTATGATTTGAGTGCAACTAGGTTTTCTTGATGCTGTGCTTGAATAGCCCGAGATTGAATAGTGTGCATGGCGATTTATTGAATTTGAAATTGTTAAGAGTGTTTCCTGTTTAACATCACTCAGAGATGAACCGACATTGATCAGGTCCGAGGGGTTGTGGGCGATCGCCTAAATCCTTTCGCCTAGACCGACTTGAATCTCGATGGGACAATTCCCTCCGGTTCCAATGTAACCAGCGTTACATTGAGGGTTCCGCCCCCCCCTGATCTGTACCCCCTGGATACCCAAACCACCCAGGATTCACAAACCTGAACCCCGGGTCTTTCTCTGAGTTAACCCATATATTAAGCGATTTGTCTCGGTAGGGCTATAAGTCATCCCGTCTATTTTTCAACAATCACAGCCTCTGGCTGCTGATCCCCTCATTTGTGAGCACAACAGGACCAATCGGGGTTTTGTGCCATTATTGCACCCACTTCCATCTAGGTTCCGTAAGTACCAACCTTCGAGAAACCAGATCCTGTCCACCGATAGTGGGTATTTTCATGGACTACCCAAACCGGAATGTCATAAGTCCCTGACCAGAAATTGAGGACAGCCCGAAGTTTGACCCGTTGCCTATTCTTCGATAATTTCCACCAAGTCTT
>NZ_JAFLQW010000053.1 GCF_017313335.1 Phormidium pseudopriestleyi FRX01
ATTTCTTCCTCCAATCATGGCTGAGTCAGCACTCCAATTTGAAGCGCAATTTTTTCCTAAGATTCAGGATTATGCCATTTTAAACCCCTCAAAAACGTGCCTTGTTCATCCCCGCCTTTCTTAGCTTTGGGAAACATAGACAACAGACGAACCGGGACCTGATTTAAGGTTTTACAATGCCGATCGCTGTCTGAAGGTAAATCGTACCACAGCAGTTTCTCCCGAGAGCGATCGCCGCCTTCCACCTGTAAAATCCCCGTATCCTGATACCATTGCCGCAACTTTTGCCAAATCTCCGGGACATAAACTCGGGAATCTGGGTCCTCCACCAACCCCGAATCCTTGACAAACTGCCACAAATGTTCCGAAGCGCATTGAATCTCCGTCATCGCCTCTTGGGTAGGACTATAGTCAATGCCATCGCACATCAACCCCTGCAACGCATCTAAAAGTCGATTCAAATAAGCAGGCAGCACTTTAGACTTTAAAAACTCTGGATCATATTTGAATCGCGGATCCGCAGGTAATTCCCCGCGTCGAGGGTTGGGGTTGACGGCAAAAGTTTTAGTAAACGGCAACACCGCATAGCGACTGCGAATCGCTTCCATTACTCCAGCAAGTTCCGGGATATCGTTCCAGTTAAAGATAAAAACGGCATTAATCGCGGTTTCATAATCATCTTTGCCTTTGCGTTCAATCACAAATGACCGATCGCCAGTAATGGCAATTTTCAAGCATTGGAGGCGGTCCAGGGCCTCAGCGTTGCGATTTTCTGAGGGCCAGTTTACCCGAGACCCTTCCAATCGGGCGACGGGAAACAACCGTCCGCGATCGGCTTGTTCAAAGGCTTCCACAGAAACCGAGGTGAGTCCCTGATAGCCATACATCATCGCCGTCACTTCCCGCAAACTATCCTTACCATTGTTGCCATCTCCTTTAGCCAGTAACGCTTTGACCATTCGTCCTTTCAAGCGACGGACCGATTCTAGGTCCAAGGAAGCGGCGATGGTTTTGAGGAAAATATCCCGATATTGGGGTTCGAGGCATTCCAGGAGGCGATCGCAGTCAGTCGGATCCGCCTCGGGGTCATACATCACCAGAGGTTGATAGAGATAAAAATGCTGGCGGGGGTCATGGGGGACCAATTTCCAGGACGGCTGACCCTTGCGATTAAACGAGAGTTGTAGAACCCCATTGGTGCAATTGAGTCCCGGAGGATTCACCCGTCCCGGGGCGATCGCAAACATCAGTTTTACCCATTCCAGGGCTTTTTTCACACTGCTGGAACTGGCGTAGGGATAGCGAATCTGTCCTTTGACATCAATGGGAAAGGAATTGCAAAATTGGGTAATCCGATAGAGTTCGACCGTATTTGGGGAGGCTTCGTAGTAGGTCCCCTGCCATGCATAGAGGGTATTGTTGACGCAAATCCAAGGGCGATCGCCATACAGGAACTTAACGATCGCCTGGTTAAACTCCACCACCGGGAAAAAACTATCGTAACTCTCGGTTTCCAACTGCTGCGAGTTCCGCTGAGTCCCTTGGCGAATCACCCCCTCTAACCGTTGAATCAAGTCCGAGGGAATCGCCGAATTTTCCAGCATTTCCCGAATATCTCCCTTTTCCGGCAAATCGGGATCAATCTGAGTCGGGTCCAATTCCAGACAGGGAACTCCCACTTTTGCCGCTGCTGCCGCCACTTTCGCTGCCTTTTTGCGCCCGGTTTCATCGCGATCGGGGAGAACGGCGATCGTTGCCTTCTCATTGGCATGGCGCAAGCGAATCAAAAAACTCTCGATTTCGACATTCGTCCAGGCACTCCCTTGAAACGTCACCGCAGCTAACCCCAGAGTCCGGGCAATTTCCACACAGCCTTCCCCTTCCAGCAATAACAATACCGGAAACCCCTTTACCACGCGGGCACTTGCTGCCAATGCCTCAATTTCTCGATAGGCTTTCCAGGGGTCGTTGCCTTTACCCCAAACTGGCAATCCATCCTCATTCAGGTGACATTGACGAAAGGTTTTTTTATGACCTTTGCGCTGTTTAGGGTCTAGCCATTCAAACCGATACACCATCTGGTTATCGCTGTATTTGTAACGGATTTCGACCGCATGATTCGGGACCCCTTTCGGTTGGAAGGAGAGTTTTTGGGATTTAGGGGGGATACCCGGTTGGCGCAACCTTGCTAAAACCGGATGTCCCTCGGGAAATGGGGCGGGTTTAAAGGATTTCTGGACAGTCTTTTGCCGGGGTGATCCCGAGGAAATGACCGAACGGTTGATCCCCAAGGTGGCGCGAATGTCTTTACATTCGCACCCATTCCAGCATTTATAGGCCCCGCTTTGGGGATGAACCGTTAGATTCTGTCCCTGACAGACTGGGCAAATATACCGATTTTTCTTTCCCGCCAAGGGTTCTAAGGTTTCTACCCAGTTGAGCATATTAAATGGACTCCCACTGGCAACCTTGGCGGCTGCTGACAGGAATTCAGCGTTGATGCTGGCATCACGGGTAGAATTGAACACGATTGGCTCCTTTAACTAGGTTTACACTGTACCAGGGCGTTCCTCCCCTGAACTGGTATTTCAAGGGAAGGATTGGATGAAATAAATAGGGCGATCGCACACGTCTGATCCAGACTGGCAATACCGAACTGTCTTACAGCTAAATACAGGGGGATTCCCTGCCCACGCGCCCTTATCGTTTAGGGTGTTGCGTTGGGTCTAATTTATGGTATGGGGCCGTCTCAAGCCCCTTTGTCTTACAGGTTCTGCGTCCAATGTTGCAAAATTGCATTTTAGCAATCGAACATAAGATAATCGCCAAGATTACAAAGGGGTCTCTCCTGATTGGTTATCCAGTACCACGGGAAAAAATAATACCATTTTTGTCCGAGTCTCCACCATAAAAATCAGATAAAGTCTCGGTCCTTTTTTCTACCCTAATTAAGGCCCTCTCAGGACCCTCTCCCTTCACCTTCTGCACTCTGCAATCCCCATCCGGTGTGACTGACCGAGCATCGATCAGTAATCGTGAATCTGCTATGCGATCGCCCTCTCCCGGGGGTCCTTTTCTGCGGTAACGCCACCCTAGGGCTGAGGTTTTTATCTCACTTTTATCTGGATCAAGTGGGTCGTTAAGGATAGGTTTCCCCGTTGTTTTATCCAGGACTTACGCAGATTTGGAGCGTGAAACCTATTTGTCGAGTTGATTCGGGAATCAACCCTACAAATAGGGGTTTATGCGTCAGTCCGGTAATCGATCGCCTGCTAGGTTCCTCTTACAAACGGAAAGGCTTACCAGTTATCCTGGCGACGGCGACTGGTGGTCCAATCATCACTGGAACTGGGGCTGTTGGGTGGTTCTGGGGTGGGCAATTCCTCCACAGTCGGTTCAACGATCGCCTCCGGTGATTTTTCCTCCGGTGATTTTTCCTCCGGTGATTTTTCCTCTAGGGGGGGTGGGGTGACAATTCGGTAGTCTGCATTGTAGGGGGAATTGCCTTGATCACCGCCCGACTCTCGATTCTGTTCATAACTATAGGAATAGCTGGATCCCACCCAAGACTCGGCAACGGGTTCCCGGACGACTTCGTAATTGTAGCCCTCGCTGTCCCTCGATTCTGGAAAGGATTGAGCATTAGGTTCGTCCATGAAGTCCTCATCTTCATCAATCCAGTTTTCTTCTTCGAGTTCTCTGGGGTTGGGAACGGGGATGCGATCGCCGGTTTCCCCGGTTCGGTTGAAACGATTCGGGACATCATCCTGAATCACCGTGGCGTTATTGCGCGATAAGGGGGGTTCGGCGCGATTGGACCGAGGCGGTGGGGGTGCGACTGGTTCCAGAGGACGCTGGGGTCGGCGGGGTCTGGGGTCGCGGGTATCCCAATAATGATAGAGTCTGAATAAAATGGCGATCGCCCAAGCTGTAAAAACACCCAGGGCGATCGCTGCTAGAATCCAGGCAGACAGAGGCAGCGCAATAGACTTCATCCCTAAAAACACCAAAGACAGGGATGGCGACGTATTTTGCAGAGCAAAAATTGTCAATCCCCCCAACACAACCAACAGCAGTACATTCCGAAATTCACGCATATTTTATTTTCTGATTCATTCATCCCAGCAAGGAATTCCCACAGTTTCCCCTCTTCCCAGCACTTATTTTAGCATCCGAGATTCGTCTTTGGTCCTACTTCATCCTTCCTAATGTCCTTCCCAACGCCGAATCGGTACGCAGTCAATCTCTAATTGATCCAATGCGCGGGCGACGATAAAATCAACTAAATCCTCAATGGTTTGAGGTTTGTGATACCAAGCCGGAATAGCCGGGACAATTCTTGCACCCGCTTCTGCCAAGGTAGTTAAATTCCGTAAATGAATCAAACTAAAGGGAGTTTCCCGAGGGACAATTACCAGTTTTCGACCTTCTTTAAGTTGAACATCTGCCGCCCGTTCCAATAAGCTCGAACTCAATCCCGTGGCTATTTTAGCAACGGTACTCATACTACAGGGAATGACCAACATTCCTACAGTTCGGAAGGAACCACTGGCAATGTTTGCACCGACATCTTGCCAGGGATGACAAGTTAGTTTACCCTCAGTGACGCTTCCGGCGCGATCGCGCCAAAATATCTCTTGTTGTGCGGGTTCGGCAGGCATTCTAACATTCTCTTCTGCTTGCCAAACCATATAGGTTGATTTGGAGGCCACCAGTTCAACGCGATAGTCGGCCTCTAACAAAAATTTAACAGTTCGCACGGCATAAATCAACCCGGATGCGCCCGATACGCCTAGGATTAAAGGTCGGTTTTTATCGTTGATAATATTCTCCTTTTTTGATTAATTAAGGGAGGGTTTAACGATTAAAGAGATTTAGGCCAAATTTTAGAATAAAATTGACTGAATATTATCCTATCATCCTCGGCAAAGTTTGTAAATAGACCGGGAGTGGGGTTAGCAAATCTTTTCAATGAATCCATGAATAGCCAATTCAGCCTACAAAAATCGAGTTTCCCCTCAGCCGATGTCGGCGGGTTGCCTCCAGATATTTTATGGGTTAGGGTATTTGAAACTTAAAAAATTAAGCCCGCGCTTAGGCGGGCTTTATCCATTGTCTGGCCGATTTTTTGGTGTCGGACCCAGTGGTCATCATTAGAAGATTCAAGGGAGATTAAATATCTTCCTCGTAATCATAGTAATTCCGTTCACGCTCGCGATATTCGGTATAGTCTTCGCCACTGGCTTCACTGCCGCCACCGACTGCCACAAGGTCGATTTGTTGACGGTAGTAATCGACACTTTTAACTTGAACTTCGACGATATCTCCTAAGCTGTATTGCTTACGATTTTTCCGACCGACGAGAGTTTGCAGGCGAGAACGATACTCGTACCAATCATCTTTTAGGGATGAAACATGGACGAGTCCTTCCAGGCGCAGGGGAATTCCTTCGGGTCCTTCGACTTCGATTTCCACAAAGAATCCGTAGGATTGAACGCCGGTGATTAATCCGCTGAAGGTTTCGCCGGTGCGTGCCTTCATCAGTCCGGCTTTTTTGAGTCCTTGGAGGTCCGCTTCTGCTTCTTGGGTGAGCTTTTCGCGATCGCTCAAGTGACCGACGATGGTGGAAAAATGACTCTCAAATTCGCTGTGAGTCGTCGGAGGCAGAACGTTCCAAGAGATTTCGCCGTGACTGTGACTGCTGTGCAGATCGACGAACTCTTTAGACCGAGCCGATTTGCGATCGCGACCTTCTTCAAACACAGTTTTCAGCAAGCGTTGTACCAACAGGTCCGCATATCGCTGCACCGGGGAACAGAAGTGAGTATAACCCGTGTTTAAAGCTAATCCAAAGTGAGAGCCAGGATTTGTGCTATAACTGGCGGGTTTTAAGGTGTCTTCCAGGAGATAAGTGAGAACTCGCTCGCACCCAGAGGCCGCAAAGACCTCGGTAAAGTCCTGGAAGTCAATGGGAGTCACTTCTTCGGGGTCATCGAGTAGAACTTCTACCCCCATATTGCTGGCGAGTTTGATTAGCTCATCGACTTGTTCGAGGTCGGGAGCAGCTTGCACGCGGTAAATGCCCGGAACTCCCAACTGCTGTAAGTGAGTGGCCACCAGTTGGTTAGCCAGAATCGTAAATTCACACAGCATCCCTTGGGCGGTAATGTGAGAAGACAGAGAAATCGCCCCCTCTGCGCCTTCATCATTATAAACCGAGGGACAAATGCCATATTGATTGGGTGGCAGATTCAGGTCAAATCCCCCACGAGCGCGACGCCAGTTTTGCATGAGATAGCTCAATTGGAACATTTTTTCCAGAGTTTGAGCGATCGCCGTAGGTACGGGTTCAGGCTCTTCCAGGGATTTTTGACGTTCTCGAAACTCCAACCACCAGGCGGGGATGATTTCTGGATCAAGGTATTGTTCCTGCAATTTATCCAGAATCGGTTGCGCTTGGCGATCGCTCACTTGATAATCAACCTTGATGACACTGGGTTTAATTTCAAAATCCACCACCCCATCATCATCTAAAATGACTAACACAGAAACCGCGAGACGGTCTTCCCCGGTCAGCAAAGAGCAGGAATCCAAGGCCAACTGTTCGGGAATAACCGGCAATACCATATCCCCCAGATGTGCCGAAACCGATCGCCTGCGAGCTTCGCGATCCAACGCCGTATCTGGCTTGACATAGTGGGCGACATCTGATATGTGAATCGAGAGACGCCACTCGCCACTTTTGAGAGTCTCCAGACTAAACGCTTGTTCCACCGTCGGAATGGAACTGCGGAGTCTGGATGCAGGCATCAAGGCAATCGTTTGGAGACTACGCAGATCTAAGCGCCCTTTAATCTCAGCTTTTCGCAGAGGTTTGGGTAAATCGGCGATCGCATCCAGAACGACTTGGGGGAAAGCGCGAGGCAAGTCATGCTTACAACAAACAATATCCAGATCATTAGCATCTTCCGCATCAGATCCGAGGATTTGTGCGACGCGCCCGAGGGGGGGATTGCTGCCGAGAGCATAACGCAACACTTCGACATGAACCAGATGTTCGACCGCATCGACGAGAGAAACCCCATTTTGTTTGAGGTCGAGTTCAAATAACAAGCGATCATCTAAAGGAACCGCTAAATAGCGATTTCCCGTTTGCTTGACTCTCGCGAGTACGGATGGGTTGGCACGTTCTAGGATTAACTTCACCTCGCCCTCAGGAGAACGGCGACGAGAGCCTTCTTTAATGATATTCACCAACACGCGATCGCCATTCCAGGCATTACTCAAATGACATTCGCGGACGTAAATATCCTCCGTCCCCTCCGTATCCTGAATCGCAAAGCAAAACCCCTTGCTAGAGCAGCGAAGTTTCGCTTCTACGAGACTTTCCTCCCAAACCCGGCGATATCGACCTTTTTCCTTAACCAGCACGCCGATTTTTTCCAACGCATCGAGCGCTATTTGTAAGTAGCGCGTGCTTTTTTCATCCTGACACCCCAGTTTCTTCTCTAAGATCTTGGGAGCGACCGATTTATCATCGGTAAAATTTGCCAGTAGTGTAGCGATTGAAAAGTCCATTCAGAGATCGATCCTTCTTTTATCCATTCGGTTCTCTTTCCAGGCATCAAATGTCTGGTGTTGCTGCTTGTTCTCAATCCAGCCGAGCCTCAAAGGTGACGCAAATGACGAATATCCCCTTATTGAACTCGTTTGACTTCAGACAAGCTACAGTGACGCCAACTTTCAAGCCAAAACAGTTGCATCGCGTCAATCCCCTGTCAGTTTTCAACGGAGGTCGTTATCGTATCATACTCCCCGATCAACCCATCCGAATCAGAACTTACAGACTCAGAACGCGACGCGATCATGGTGACTTTTTCAGCATCAGCGTGAAGTTTCCCAGCGATTCGAGCCAACATTGGGCCGATACTTGGGTCACTTACCGACTCCCTACAACGGAAAACAGCCGGGTTGACCCGCGCGAAATGCATCATCGCGCGATCGCGCTTACATCCCTAAAGACAATGAAGAACGCATACCCGATGCCCTACTAGACTCTCCGGTGATTTACTAACCCAATCTATCCCAGGGACACCAGCCAAAGCAAAGGGGCGGTTGTTAGGTGTTGAACCCCCTCCAACTGGATCGCCATACCTGGGGATTTAACCGAGTTAGGGTCTAAAGATACTCAAAAACTCTAACGAGTTGCTGCCGTATCTCTTAGATATCCAACTGATAAAAACGAGCCGTTGCTTGTTCTAGCCGCATGGTTTTTGGCTTTTCTCCCTAGGGAATTGAGATCTGCCGTTAGCATAGCTCTCTCGCGAGCAATCGCCCGGGCTTGACTCAAAGGCGGCGGTTTTTGTCCTAGGGTCTTTCACAAGTGACCTGTTTTCTGGCATTGTAGCATTGAATGGTATTAAATTTCCCCGAAGCTAATTTCCCTGATTAAAATGTCAACTATCCCCTTAACTTTCCCCAGACACCAGAGAAACACGGTAGGGCTGGTAGCCTCGTGTCTTCAGACCGAGGTGGAAAGCCCACACGAGCGGTTTTAACCGCCTACACTGTAGTCTAACCATGATGAGGGTCGTTAATGTAGCGTTCTATCGTATCTGCTGA